>JAITQQ010000004.1 GCA_031288855.1 Prevotellaceae bacterium | reverse complement strand
TTCCAATACATAGAAGAAATTTTGACCAATTCAGTCAAATCGAGGTGAAAGAATCTGAGGATTGGCGCGGGCTACAGAAGCCTGCCGGAAAATGGGGGTAAGAAAAAGGGGAAGAATAGGGGAAAAAATCGAAATTTAGTAATACCAAAACACCAAACTGCCAATGAATTACATAGTAGGTACAAAAAAGGGGAAAAAGGTGCTGAAAAGTAAAGAAAATGTTCGGGAAGCCAATAATACCAACAACATATATTATTCGGTTTTACGTTTAGTAAAAATCACAAATCGTTACATATCGCGGGCTATAGAGGGAATTTTGACTGAATTGGTCAAATCAGGGCAAAGATAGGCACAATTCATTAGCCTGCAAATAATTTAACACATATTAACTTTAATACTATGAAATAATTACGGTCGTGCGCCTTAGTAGCTGCGCAGCTCCCTGTAAAAGGTATCGCGTTCCACCGGTATGAAGCCGGCCTCGCGCACCAGGCGGCAAAGCGCTTCAACGCCCAAGGAAGGGTGCTGTTCTTCGGCGCCGGCCATGCTGTATATTTTCGTGGTGTCGTTAATTGTGCCGTCAATGTCGTCGGCGCCAAAAAGCAGCGCCATTTGCATCACCGCCTTGCCCAGCATCGGCCAGTAAGCCTTAATGTGCGGAATATTATCGAGCGCCAGCCGGCTGAGCGCCACCGTGCGCAACGTTTCTATGGCCGACACTTCGCCAATGCCGCCCAAGGCATTATTTTCCGATTTATATTTTAACGGAATAAAAGCATCGAATCCGCCCGTGCGGTCTTGCAGTTCGCGCAATTGCAACAGGTGTTGCAGGCGGTGTTCAAGGGTTTCGATATGCCCGAACAGCATGGTGGCGTTGGTGCGGATACCCAGCGCGTGGGCGGTTTCATGCACGCGCAGCCAAATTCCGGCAGGCCCTTTCTTAGGGCACAGGCGGCGGCGCACCTGTTCGTCAAAAATTTCGGCGCCGCCGCCCGGAATGGCGTCAAGGCCGCTTTGTTTCAGCAGGGCAAGCCCCTCAGAGAGTTGCAGGCCGGCTTTTTTAATCATATAATCAATTTCAATGGCCGTAAACGCCTTTATGTGCACTTGCGGCAAGGCTTGCTTCACGGCACGCAGCAGGCCGGCATAGTCGTGCACATCACGCTTCGGATGCACGCCGCCCACAATGTGCACTTCCGTGATGTCCGAGCCCGCGTGTGCGCGGCACTGCGCCAGCAATTCGCCTGTTCCGTAATCCCAGCTCCCGGCTTCGCCTTCATTCCGGCGATAAGAACAAAACACGCAATCGTTTATACAGATATTCGTGGGCTCGAGGTGAATATTCCGGTTAAAAAACACTTTTTTCCCGTTTTGTTGCTCGCGCTTGCTTGCGGCCAATGCCGCAAGCTGCGATAACGGTAGTTCATAAAGCATTACAAGTTCTGCGAGGGAGAGCCGTGCGCCCGTCTTCATCTTCGCTGCAAATTCATCTATCTTATTCGGCATGACGCTATTTTTATACAAAAATAAACCAAAAAATTGGATTATGAATAGAAAAAAATACTATCTTTGTCAAATAATATGAGGACTAACACTTTTATACACTTCCGGAATTGCCGGGTATTTTTTGTGTTTACATTGTGTATATGCAATAGTTTTTATGCCCAAGCGCAAAACAGTTTAAAAAACACTGAAATTTGTGCAGGCGATATTGTGATTTTTAATGATCTTATCACAGGGCCGCCGATCCAATATGATGAGAACAGTGTAGCCGGGTGGTATGTGAACGGTAACAAAGTGTATAATCGGCCCGACGGATTTACCGACCAACCGGCCGCAACCACCGTTTACACGTTGCGTTTTACTACAAACGGGACACTCTTCGAATATAGCCTTACCGTTACGGTTTACGAGCCGCCCGACCTTGTTATTCCGAATGATGTGGCCATTTGTTCGGGAGAGAGCGTGCCTTTAAATGCGACGGTAACCAACGCCACATCATATACAAAGATACTATGGGATTACGGTGGATTCAATTATAATAACGGATATTTATTAAGCCCCGAATCCACCGGAGCGCACACCGTAACGGCCACCGCTACCAATACCGAAGCCCATCCTACGCTGGCATGCCCCACGGTAAGCAAAGATTTGCACATTACGGTAAATTTTAAACCTCAAGTGGCGCGAGGCGAGCCGGGCACAGCCACGCATTGCAGCCAGGATATCATCAATCTTAACGATTGCATTGATTTTTTTGTATATGATACGCATGCCAATAACGAGAAAAAACGCGCCGACAATACAACCGGAACGATTATGTGGTACACCACTGACTTCACGCCTGTTTCCGACCCGGAGCACGTGTTGCTTACTTCGTTAAATGATACGGTGTTTCACGCCGGCTTATCGGGCATTAATGTGTATTATTCCAACACTTGTGCACCTTCGTTCCAGCAAACGGCAGCGCCACTCGACCTGCTCGTACCCATTCCCATTACATCCAACCATTTTTCGCTTGATTACGGATATGATGAAGGGTGCCGCGGCGACTCGGTGTATGCCCGCTTCCGGCTGTTGGACAATTACGCCCAGCCCTCGCCGTGCGCTACTATTGACGATATAGATATTCTTAGCGCACATAGCGCGAAAAGGGAAGTTAAGACAAGCTCTACGGAATGGATGCTTGTATTTGCGCCTTTTACCGGCCTTGATGACACGATAAAGGTAAGAGCGAAGGGGAATTTGCCGGGATTAGAAAAAGACTTCAAGCTCTTTTTACGAGAACCGGAGCCGCCCAGCATAAACTCGGGAACCGTATGCAAAAATACCGCCGCTACTTTTACGGTTATTGCCGACCGGTGCGACACGATATACAACGTGGGATGCCCCTCCCTCAGCACAATGACGGTAGATTTTAAGTCGGATCGCTTATGGAGGCTACGCGTGCCGGAGTTGCCGAATACGACTTCATTCCAATGTAAGGTGACGTATTTCGACAAACTTAAAAACGACACGGTAAAAGATTTTCCAATCAACCACACATTACCTATATGGGAAGACCCTCCGGAGCTATCGGTTTCCTTAATGTATGACAACTCTTTTGTTCCGTTCGACAATACAACCCAAAATTTATGCCTTGGCGATTCGCTTCTTCTTACTTTTTACACCCCCCACGATTGCGACACCATTACTGATGTAACATGGCTGCAAAACCCAGGGACATTAAGTTATCAAGATAAGCACCAGCGTTCTTTTATCATAAAACCGTCACAGGAAATCGACTTTACATACAGGGCCAGGGTATATTACAGGCAGCCCAAGGGAACGATACCCCTTTCTAAAGAAATTTCATATACGGTAAAGGTAAAACGCCGCCCGCAGCTGTTTATAAACCCGCCCGACACCATAAAATATTGTTATCCCGATGATGTGCCGCTGAACTTAAATCTTCCGGATCCTACGGACCCTATTATCAATTATACTTTTGTGAAGTCCGGTCCCGATTCGGTAAATTTCCTTGTGCCCAAAGCCGGCGGGAGCGTAGATTCGCTTTCTTCTTTCTCGCCCGCAACCACCGGCAACTATGTGGTTGAAGCCAATTACCGGTATCTTTGTTCCGAAATGGACACCACACTTGCGCGGGGCGAGGTGCGCATTATAGTGAATAGAAAGGATGAAGATCCCGCTTCTTTTATTGTTACACCGCCGGAAAAAGGATTTTGCATCCTGGCGGGCATTACCATAGAAAGTTCCGACAGGGAAGGCAGCAGCTTAGCCTGGGAATACAACGGTACGCCTATTACATTTCCTTATCCGGGAGAAGCCGTAGGTGAAGGGGCACACACTTTCACTACGCTTATTTCCAATGCTTGCTATCCGCAGAGTAGCCCAAAAAGGCATGACGTGAAGGTGCGGGTGGTTCCCGTCCCCAAAATAGAAGTTATGCCCGACACTACGGTGTGTAACGGCGACAGCGTAGCGCTCAAAGTCGTGCCCGGCAGCTTTGTGGGTGATACGTTAATATGGACATTCACCTCGGGAACAACCACCAAAGACACCGTAGTAATTTTTAATACAACCACGTTCAGAGGCTCTGCCGGCAATATTTGCGGCAATGTGTCCGACGAGGTCACCATTACCCGCATGCCGTTTGCCGAGGTGAAACTTATGCCCGACACATCAGTTTGCAAGTATGACAGGATACTGCTTCGTGTGGTACAAATGGAAGGCGATACGGTTAAGTGGCGCAGCAGCAATTTCGATTTCATAGGCACGGGCAAAAGCGTTACGATATGGATTTCCGGAAACGAAACATACACGGCCATAGTATCCAACCGGTGCAGCAGCGACTCCGCCGGGCTGAACGTTACCGCGCTGCCATTGCCTTCCGTGAAAGTGGTAACCACCGACACGTCTATCTGTTATGGCGCGTCTTTAGATTTGAACACGTGTGTTTTCCAATCATGGATCGGCTCTTTGAAATGGACGCCGGATCACAGCACCAACATGACCGAACCGGGCACTTACGTGGCAACCGCCTCCACACCGAAATGCGGGAGTGACAGCGACACGATGTACGTCAACGTGTATCCGCCGTTGATACTGCTGCCCGACGACAGCCGGTTGCCCAACTACAGGCCCTATTACAACGAAGAGGACTTTTACGAGGTACGTTTTCAAACCTTGCAGAGTAAGCCGCCGCTGTCATATACCATAAACGGGACGCTTCCGCCGGGGCTTACCGTAACAAACGGAAATATTTCCGGCAAGCCCAAGTTAGGCGTTTACGATTACAACACACACCACTTGGAGGTTTCTGTCGTTGACGGGCATCAATGCCGGATATCGAAAGAATATATACTGCTTCCCGAATGGAAAGCCCCCAACGTGCTTTTACCCATGGGCGACGCCGACAACGCCATGTTCCTTCGCGATTATAACATAGAAGTATATAACCGCAACGGCCTATTACTGCACAAAGGGATGGGATGGAACGGCACGTGGAATAATGCTTTTGTGCCTGCAGGCACGTATTTTTATAAAGTAAATGTATTGATTGACAATTCACCCGAAAAACGCATGAGTTATGTCGTGGTAATGTATTAAGTAAAAAAAGATGGTGCGGATTAGATATTTCGTTGTGATGGGATTGGTAGCCATTGTCTTGCAAGCTAATGCACAGGGGCAAGGATATGCCGATCTTGGCCAAAAATGGTTGTACCGCCCGTTTATTAATCCGGCGGTTACGGGCAACACGCCGTTCCTCGAACTAAACCTGTTTGCACGGCAACAATGGGTAGGCGTAGAGGGCGCCCCTTCAACGCAAATTTTCTCCGGACACTCTTTCTTCCCCTCCATCAATTCGGGCGTAGGGCTCACGTTGGCCAATGAATTTATCGGGATATTCCACACCTTCGACATCAAACTTGCCTATGCCTATCATATCTCGTTAAACGAAGACATATCCATCAGTTTCGGCCTTGCCGGCAATATGATTTGGATGTTTCGCGACGATTCGAAAATTGATTTGCAAAATCCGTCCGTTTCGTCACCGCCGCCTTTTAAAACAACCATGCTTCCGAATTTCGACGCAGGAATGGAGTTGCGCAACAGGTGGCTCAGAATCGGCCTGTCGGCCATTCACCTGATTGATTCGCCCAGCGATTACTACGACCCAAACCGCGCCGACTACAACGGACTGAATATGGAGCGCACTTTCCACGCCTATGCCACTGGCCGCGTGGAAGCCGGTACTTATTTCGCCATCAGCCCTACCGTGTCGGGCTCATTAAATCACGGGTTTTATGACGGAGAGGCCGGCGCCATGTTTTTCTTCAAGCGGCTGCGGCAAAAGGACAACCTGGTACGTTTAGGCACCCGGTATAGCGACACGTATGATTTTTTATGGGCAGGCGCATTCATGCGGTTTAACGGAACGCTGGCCATCATGGCGGGCATCAGCATCACCGAGCAATGGCGCTTGGGCTATGCCTACGAATACACTTTCCACTTTCAACAAATACAGTGGGCCAACACCCATGAAATTATGGTGTCGTGGCGCTTGCCGCCCATTCAGCGCGGCGCGCGGAAATACCTTTGCGAAGACTGCTAAAAGAAGCGCGGGCCTTTCTGATCCCGCGCGGTGTCAACGCCCCCCAGGCAGGAAAATACTGCCTAATAAAAGCATGACGCTCACTCCAGGTTTCTTGTCATTGTATTTAAATAATCGTAACTTCCTACAAAGAAATTCCAAAAGCAAGCGCCAACAAAACAAAAGAATGACACTCTATTCTAAGCAAATATCGTGCCAATTCCTATAATAATGAATATTAAATACTGTATTATGAGATTTTTTAGAACTGGTCTTCGTCTGACACGGTCAATTTTTTGCGCCCACGGCGGCGGCGGGCAGCCAATACACGACGGCCGTTAGCGGAGGCCATGCGCTCACGAAATCCATGTTTGTTGCGACGTTTACGCTGCGACGGTTGAAAGGTGCGTTTCATATCTTTTAAAAATTGGACTGCAAAGGTAATAAACTATTTTTAATCTGCCAAAATTAAAACCACTCACCGGGCGAGATAAACAATCTTTTTGGTTTCAAAAAATTCATTGTCAAACCATTGTTTTATCTCCACCACTTCCGGCGGCGGCGCTGTATCCGGTAGTTTTTCTACGGCAGCGGCTATTTCGGCATCCAAATCGCCGCCTTTAAGGCAAATAATGCCGTGAGGCTTGTCCGGTGAAGGGGCAGGCCGGAGGCGCGGCCACACCCATCCTATGAAATCCGGCAGGTTAGTGACTGCGCGGCTTACTACCACATCAAAATTTTCAGACATTTGTTCCACACGGCAGCACAAGGGCGTTACATTTTGCAAACCCAGCGCATCTGTTATGGCCTGTACCACCTTTATTTTTTTGGCGACGGCGTCCACAAGGGTAAAACGGCTGCCGGGAAAAAGAATGGCCAGGGGAATACCCGGGAAACCGCCGCCCGTGCCCACATCCATCACGGAAAGGCCGCGCGGGAAACGGCAAAAGCGGGCAATAGCCAAAGAATGTAAAATGTGATGCACTTCTAAAGCGTCAATGTCTTTTCGCGACACCACATTGATGCGGCTGTTCCATTCGGCATAAAGCGCCGGCAATTGCTCAAAACGGCGGCGCTGCACGTCATCAAGTTCCGGAAAATAACGGGCGAGTTCCGGCAAGTTCATCGGTAATTGAGATTTTGTTTACGATAGCCTTTCGACACGGAAATCAATACCGGATAAAGCAGCGGGAATATCAAATCCCACAGCAGCAGCATGAACAACAATCCTTTTTCGCCCAAGCGGCGTTGCACGCGGAAGAACACCAGCTGTTGAAGCAACAGGCGAAAGAGCACAACGCCCGCCAGAAGGGGCAGCATCACCGGATGCTCGCTAAAACGGATAATTGCGGCCGCCATGGTTGCAAAGAAAACCAAACGGTAAAGGGTTTCTGCCAACTCGGGATAGCGCGAGCCTTTTTCACACAAGGCGAAAGAGCGTATTTCCTCGCGCCGCTCCCTGCGCCAGCGCTCGCCGGTAATCCGCAGGGCGCTCACATTTACCGCTTCCGGCGACACGGCCACCGCCGTGTTGTCGCGCGTGGCCACCTTGTTGATGAACACGCAATCTTCGCGCAGGTTGCCGGTAATGCGGATATCGAAACCTTTATGGTCAAAAAAGAGTTGCTTCCGGTAGGCCAAGTTGCTCCCCACGCCCATGTAGGGTTTATGTTTCAATGCTTTGCCCAGATAGTGCAACGCCCGCATCAGCCGGTCGGCGCGCACCCACCGCCGGTTGTTCGTCAACCGCGTGTAGCCCAGCACCACGTCTGTTTTTTCAGAGAAGCGGCTTGCCATGCGGCGCAACCAACAAGGCCCCGGGGGGTAACAATCGGCGTCGAGAAACAGCAGCAAGTCATGACGCGCCGCTTTAATTCCCACGCCCAACGCCATTTTCTTGTTATGTTTAAATACCTCGTCTTTCACAATGGTGCGAAACACCAGGTTGGGATATTTTTCCTGCATAGACGCCAACAGGATTTCCGAATCGTCTTCCGAACAATCATTCACCACAATGACTTCAAATTCGGGATAGTCCTGTTCCAGGACGCGGTGCAGGTTTTGACCTAATGCCACTTCTTCATTCCGCGCACAGATAATGACCGACACCGGCGGCGTATGCGCCTCATCCTCATTTTCCCCGCCGTGAGGCGCCAATGCCCGGCGGCGGAAAAAAGCAACACGGCCAAAAACGCCCATGTAATAATAAAGCTGGGCTATGAAGGCAAAAAGTGCTAATATTAATACAATCTTTTCAGACAAAGAGAAATAAGACAAAAACGGCTCTATCATATCTTCATAAAATTTATGCAAGTTATATATTTATTTTTAAAGTCTGCCTATCTTTGTTCATTAAAACCGAAAAAGCAATATGACTTTTGACATTTTATCGGCTGACCCTGAAAGCGCTGCCCGTTGCGGAGTATTTCACACCGCCCACGGGAGCGTGCATACGCCCATTTTTATGCCCGTAGGGACTGCGGGCAGCGTAAAAGGCGTATTTCATCGCGATTTGATTAATGACGTAAAAGCCGAGATTATTTTGGGCAATACTTACCATTTATACCTGCGACCGGGCACAGCCATTTTACAGCAGGCCGGCGGGCTGCACAAATTTATTGCGTGGGACAAGCCTATTCTAACCGACAGCGGCGGATACCAAATATTTTCGTTGGCGGAAAACCGCAAGCTCTCTGCAGCGGGATGCACGTTCCGCTCGCATATCGACGGGTCGAAGCACACGTTTACGCCCGAAAGCGCCATAGATATTCAACGGCGCATCGGCGCCGATATTCTCATGGCGCTCGACGAATGCCCGCCGGGCACGGCCGGGTACGATTACGCCAAGAAATCGCTTGCGCTCACCAAGCAATGGCTCGAGCGGTGCATGGTTCGCATGCAAACCACCGAGCCGCTGTACGGCTACGAGCAGGCGCTGTTTCCTATTGTGCAGGGTTGCGTGTACCGCGACTTGCGGCGCGAAGCGGCCGAACACGCCGCCGCACTCGATGCCGGCGGTTACGCCATTGGCGGCCTCTCGGTGGGCGAGCCCGCCGAAGTGATGTACGAAATGATTGAAACCGTAACGCCGGTTTTGCCGCAGCACAAACCCCGTTATCTGATGGGCGTGGGCACACCTGTCAACATTCTCGAAAGCATTGCCCGGGGCATCGACATGTTCGACTGTGTGATGCCGACCCGCAACGGGCGTACCGGCATGTTGTTCACTTCCGAAGGAATCATCAACATCAAAAACCAGAAATGGGCTAACGACCTTTCGGCCATCGACCCCAACGGCTGCGCCTTTGTGGACAGCACCTACAGCAAGGCGTACCTGCGCCACCTGTTCATTTCGGGCGAAATGCTCGGGCCGCAAATCGCCAGCCTGCACAACCTGTCTTTTTATTTGTGGCTGGTGAACACCGCCCGCGAACAAATTGCCGCCGGCACGTTTACGGCATGGAAAAATAAAATGGTAAAACAATTAACCCGCAGACTTTAATTTAAAATTTGAATGGCATGCGCTTCAAACCCACACTTATTGACCGCTATATTATCAAAAAGTTCATCGGCACTTATGTCTTCGCATTGGCGCTCATCAGCGTCATTATAATTATTTTCGACATCAGCGAAAGGATTGATGATTTTGTGGAAAAGAAGGCGCCGCTCTACGACATTGTGTTTCGTTATTACCTCAACTTCATTCCTTTTTTGGTGAACATGTTCAGCTCGCTGTTTGTGTTTATCACGGTTATCTTTTTCACCTCAAAGATGGCCGGCCACAGCGAGATTATTGCGATGTTGTCGGGCGGCGTAAGTTTCAAGCGCTTAATGTATCCGTATTTTCTGTCGTCGCTTGTCATTTTTATTTTTAATTTGTTATTCAATCTTTTCATCATCCCTCCTGCCAATGCCGAGCGGCTCAGTTTTCAGGAGCAGTATGTCAAAGGCCCTTTCAGCAATACCAACCGGAATATTCACTTTCAGGTGGAGCCCGGCGAATTTGTGTATATCGAATCGTTTACGGCGTGGAACAACACCGCTTACAAGTTTTCGCTCGAAAAATTTGACGGGCAGCGTTTGGTGTCGAAGCTGCAATCGGAGCAGGCCGTGTGGGACACGTCGTTCAACGGATGGCGGGTGCGCAATTACTACCTCCGGCAGTGCTACGATTCGACGGAGGTCATTACCCGCGGCAGCCGGCTCGACACGGTGATAAACATCACGGCCGGCGACCTGCGCCGGCGCAAGGATTTGTACGAATCGCTAAATTACTCCCAGTTGAACGATGAAATCGATTTGCTGAAATTGCGGGGCGATAACAGCGTCAAATTCGCCCTGATTGAAAAAAACAAACGGGTGACGGTGCCGTTTTCGGTATTTATCCTTACGCTCATAGGGGTTTCGCTGTCGTCGCAAAAGGTACGGGGAGGCATCGGGCTGAAAATAGGGTTAGGCATCGGGTTAAGTTTTTCGTACATTCTTTTTTTGCGGTTTGCCGAGATGTTTGTGTATACCGACATGTTACCCCCTTTTATGGCGCTTTGGCTGCCTAATTTGGTGTTCGCG
>JAITQQ010000171.1 GCA_031288855.1 Prevotellaceae bacterium | reverse complement strand
GCACAGGATTATGATGCGCTTTACAAGGCCGGCGCGGCAGCCATCTTTGGCCCCGGCACACCGGTGGCGTTGGCTTCGGTCAAAATCATGGAACTGCTGCTGCAGAAATTTTAAAGACTCGCGGTATTATATTTCCGCAATAAACAACCTCATAATGGCGTAAACGCCGCCCGAGATAACCAAAGAGGCAGGAATGGTAAATATCCATGCGGCCACAATATTGAAGGCGGTAGTCCAGCGTATGGACGAAACGCCTTTGGTCATGCCCACGCCTATGATGGAGCCGGTAATGGTGTGTGTAGTGCTCACAGGAATACCGGCAACGGCTGTGCCTATTAACGTGAGTGCGCCCGATGTTTCCGCACAAAAACCTTGCACAGGCTTGAGGCTCGACAGTCCGTCGCCCAACGTTCTGATCACTTTCCATCCTCCGCTAATAGTGCCTAGCGAAATGGTAGAGTAACAGGCAAATACAACCCACAGCGGCACTTGAAACTCCGTACCGAGAAATCCGCCGCTATATAAAAGGATAGTGATAATTCCCATGGTTTTTTGTGCATCGTTGCCGCCGTGCCCCAAGCTGAATATGGCCGACGACATCAATTGCAAAATATGAAACAGTTTGTTTGTCTTAAACGGATTCGACCGTTTGAAGAGAAACATCACCACGCACATGATGAGGAATCCTAATACCAAACCGATAACAGGAGATAAAATAATAAACAGCCCGATTTTTAAAATGCCGCTCCACACTAAGGCTTTCGACCCGAAGGTGAACAGCGCCGGGCCGACCAACCCGCCGATAAGCGCGTGCGATACACTGATGGGCAACCCCATGCGTGTACAAAAATAGACCCACACAATAGCCCCCACCAAGGCCGCGAGGATAAGATATACATTCACGTATTCCGGCGACACAATGCCTTTTCCGATGGTGTCGGCTACGGTGACGCTAAAAATAAAGGCGGCGGCGAAGTTCCAGAACGCCGCCCAGAGTACGGCGGCAAGAGGCGATAACACGCGTGTGGCTACAATGGTGGCAATAGAGTTTGCCGCATCGTTCATTCCGTTCAAAAAATCAAACAGTAGCGCAATAACTATACCTACAATTACAAGTGTCAGCATCGTCGTTCGGGTTATGTAAGTTTTACAATAATCCGGCGAACAACGTTTGACACGTGCTGTGCACGATCGGTCGCTTCCTCCAAACTCATCAATATCTCGCGCAGTTTAATGACCATGATGGGGTCTTTCTCCTGCTTGAAAAGTTCTACGATAGAGAGTTCATACAAATCGTCGCACTCGTGTTCAATTTCTTTAATGCGCTTGCAGTTTGTTACAATGTTCCCTTTCCTTTTATTGACAAATTCGAGGTCTTCCAGAATATGGCGCAGTTGTTGCGCATCTTCCACCAGCAGGTTGGCCATCGTGTACATGTGAGTTGTGGTGCGGCAGGGCTGGTACATGACCATACGTTTGCCGGAGTCGTTAATCAGGTCTAAAAAAGAATCGAGATACGATGTCAGCATCTGAATATCGTCGCGGTCGAAAGGTGTCACGAAACTTCTGTTCAGCTCATCATAAATTTTGGCGGTTACTACATCGCCTTGTGTTTCTCGTGTTTTAATGTTACGGTAAATATTCCGTTGCGCTTCTTCGCTCTTTTCATTAATCAAGTCTGTCAATAATTTTGCCGCATCCAATATGTACTCTCCCTGTTGCTTGAATAATGGGAAAAATTTGCGGTCTTTAACCGTAAATAGTTGTAAAAACGAATTAATCTTCATAAAAAAATAAACATTAAAAAATTTTCCAAAAATACCTACTTTATTTTAAATTTTTGTTACATCTTAATTTTAATTGAAATTATTTTTTTTAAATTCCTGATACTGATATGTTTATTTTTTCAAATAAAATAAAACACAGGTTTCTTTACTGATTTATAATTTTTTTGACTATCTTTGCATCCCTTTTTAAACAAATTATTAACTAAAATTATTAACTAGAGTCATGTTAAGACAGTACGAAACCGTTTTCATTGCAACTCCCGTTTTATCTGACAGCCAGATAAAGGAAGCGGTAAAAAAGTATCGTGACTTCATCACCGAAAATGGCGGTGAAATTGTGCACGAAGAAAGCTGGGGCTTGAGAAAGCTGGCCTACCCCATCCAAAAGAAAACCACAGGTTTTTACAATTTGATTGAGTTTAAAGCTCCTCCTGTTTTGATAGGGAAGCTTGAAATTCAGTATCGCCGCGATGAGCGTGTGATTCGTTATTTAACCTTCAGCATGGATAAACACGCTGTAGAGTATGCCGAAAAACGCCGTAACAATAAAAACGAAAAGAAAGGAGAGCAAGCGTCATGAGTGTGAATACGTCATTGTCGAATAATGAAATCCGGTATCTGAACCCGCCTACCGTAGATGTAAAAAAGAAAAAATATTGCCGCTTCAAAAAAGCCGGCATCAAATATGTGGACTACAAAGACGCGGAGTTTCTGAAGAAATTCCTCAACGAACAGGGGAAAATTTTACCCCGCCGGCTGACCGGAACGTCGCTTAAATTTCAGCACAAAGTATCACAGGCTATCAAACGTGCACGCCACCTGGCGCTGTTGCCGTATGTAACCGATTTGCTCAAATAAAGGAGGACAGATTATGGAAATTATATTGAAACGCGATGTGGCCAATTTAGGGCAAACCGATGATATTGTAACCGTGCGTAACGGTTATGCTTCAAATTATCTTATCCCGCAGGGTTATGCGGTGTTGGCTACGCCTTCGGCGAAAAAAATACATGCCGAGAACATCAAACAACGTGCGCACAAAGAAGCTAAAATCCGCGAAGAGGCTTTGGCTTTGGCCGGCAAGCTGGAAGGAACTACCGTAAATGTAGTGGCTAAGGTGAGCAGCACCGGAAAGATTTTCGGGTCGGTAAACAATATACAAATCGCTGAAGCCTTAGCGGCTAAAGGGTTTGAAATTGACCGCCGGAATCTTACTATTCTGGGCGGCGACGACCACGTGAAAGAAATAGGCGTTTACGAAGCGGAAATAAAACTTCACCGCGACGTGAGAGTGAAAATTAAATTTGAGGTGAGCGGGGAATAACCGCGCCGTTCAGAATAACCTTGTCCACCAGTTTTGCGGTGTAGGCATAGGGCATAAATTCATACGAAGGAATAGGTTTTGTGAGAAACACGTTGGCTGTTTTTCCACGTGCGATACTGCCGTGGGTATCGCTGATGCCCATGGCGTAAGCGCCGTTTAGTGTGGCGGCCTGTATGGCTTCTTCGGGCAGCATTTTCATTTTGATGCAGGCCAGCGAGAGTACAAATTTCATGTCGCCCGAAGGGGAGGAGCCGGGATTGTAGTCGGAAGCCAGCGCTATGGGCAGCCCGGCGTCAATCATGGCGCGCGCCGGCGGATAATTCATTCCCAGAAAAAATGCAGCGCCCGGCAACAGGGTAGGCATGGTTTCGGAAGAGAGCAAACAATCGATTTCCTCTTTTCCTGTAAATTCCAAATGATCCACCGACAAAGCGCCGTATTTCACGCTGGTTTGAATGCCTTGTGAGAACGCCAATTCGTTGGCATGTATTTTTCCCGGTAATCCGTATTTCAGCCCGGCCATCAATATCCGTTCCGTGTCTTCAACGGTGAAAAATCCTTTGTCGCAGAACACGTCGATGTAGTCGGCGAGCCCTTCGGCGGCCACTTGCGGCAACATTTCGTTAATGATGAGGTCCACGTAGTCGGTTTGCCGGCCTTTGTACGCTTCGGGCACAGCGTGTGCACCGAGGAACGTAGCGCGGATGGTGAGCGGCGTAGTTTCTTTCAATTTTTTAACCACACGCAACATTTTTAATTCGCCGGCGGTATTAAGCCCATAGCCGCTCTTGATTTCCACTGCGCCGGTGCCCGATTCGATGAGTTCGTTAATGCGTGTGAGGGCTTGCAGGTACAACTCCTCTTCCGATGTGCGATGCAGCAGCTTTGCCGAATTTAAAATACCGCCGCCGCGCCGCGCGATTTCTTCGTAAGATAAACCGCGAATTTTATCGCAGTATTCTATCTCGCGGCTTCCGGCATATACGAGATGCGTATGGGAATCGCAAAACGAAGGGAACGCCATGCAGTCCGTAGCATCTATGATATTCGCACCGGTTGGTGTGGCCGGCGCTTTATCCATTGTTCCGAAGTCTTTTATTTTTCCATCTTCAATGAGCAGAAAGGCGTGGCCAATGCAGGGCAGTGCGGCCATGTCAGCGCCGGCCGCCCATTGACGCGGCTTTTCTTCGGCAAGGATAAGTTTTTTAATATTTGTAATCAGTAGCATGTTGTTTTAATTTACGCAAGCTAACGC
>JAITQQ010000167.1 GCA_031288855.1 Prevotellaceae bacterium | reverse complement strand
CACAACTTTATTTATCCTGCTTATACAATTCGCCTTTATATCCAAACGCAAGTAGCCCCATGAAGAACCTTGCCGATAAAAAAAATGTAATCATCTGCGCATTATTCATTTTTGTGATGGTTTTAATTGCAAGGCTTTTCTATATTCAGGTTATTGACGATTCGTATAAAATCACCGCAAGCAACAATGTGCTGCGTTACGAAGAACAATATCCGGCGCGCGGATTGATTTTCGACCGCAACGGAAAACTTATCGTAGGAAATAAAACCACGTACGACCTGATGGTAATTCCCCGCGAAATGCAGGCGTTCGACACGACGGAGTTTTGCCGCATCTTCGATATTTCATACAGCTATTGCAAGACGGTGTTAAATGACATAAACCGCCGGAAACGGAGAATTGGCTATCAGGCTGCCGTGTTTTTGAAACAAGTGCCGGCCGAACTGTATGGCGTGTTTCAGGAAAAGTCGTTCAAATTTCCCGGATTTTACGTGCAGGCGCGTACGTTGCGCAATTATCCGCGAAACATTGCCGGAAACCTTCTCGGATACGTCACGGAAGTGGACACCGCCACCATCCGCCGTAATTCTTATTACAAAATAGGCGACTACATCGGGAAAACCGGCATAGAAGAAGGCTACGAAGAAGTGTTGCGCGGACAAAAAGGAATGAGCATTTACATCCGCGACGTGCATAATCAGATTAAAAAATCGTATGAAAACGGCGAACATGATGCGGCGGCAATAACCGGCAAAGACATTGTATGCACCATCGACAGCGATTTACAGGAATATGCCGAAGAACTGATGCGGAATAAAATCGGCAGCATTGTGGCCATAGAGCCTGCCACCGGCGAAGTGCTTGCTTTCATTTCCAGTCCGGGCATTGACCCATCGCTCCTCGTGGGTATTAACCGCAACTTTCAACTGTTGCAGTCAAATCCGCTCAAACCCTTATTCAACCGGGCGGCCATGTCGCCCTACCCGCCCGGCTCGGTATTCAAAGTAGCCAACGCCCTCATCGGGCTTCAGGAAAAAACACTAACTCCCGAAACGCGCTACGGCTGTGCCATGGGGTACAAAGTAGGACGCGGCGTAGAATGCCACGCCCACCCCTCGCCTACCGACTTGCGACAATCCATTCAAATGTCGTGCAACGCCTATTACTGCCATGCTTTCCGGAACATTATCGACAATCCGAAATACGAAAATATAGAAGACGCTTTCCTGCGATGGCGCGAATATGTGGAAAGTTTCGGTTTCGGGAAAAAATTGGGCTCCGACATTCCGAATGAACAGGCCGGGCTGCTTCCATCGGTGCGCACCTACGACCGCATTCACGGAAAGGGGCGGTGGAAATCGTTATCCATTATTTCACTGGCCATCGGGCAGGGCGAAATAGGCGTTACGCCGCTGCACTTAGCCAACTTCACGGCTATTATCGCCAACCGTGGATACTATCACACCCCGCACGTAGTGCGCCAGGTAGAAGGCAGCAACCCGAACCCGGAATATGCCGAACGCCATTACGCAACCATCGACACTGCTTACTACAAGCCGGTGATTGACGGTATGTCTATGGCGGTGAACAGTGCGCCCGGCTCAGGCGCTACGGCGCGCATTGCACAAATTCCCGGCATTGAAGTGTGCGGAAAAACAGGCACCGCCCAAAACCCGCACGGCGACAACCACTCCGTATTCATCAGTTTTGCGCCGCGCAACAATCCGAAAATCGCCATCGCCGTATATCTCGAAAATGCGGGATGGGGCGCACAGTGGGCAGCGCCCATCGCCTCGCTGATGATTGAAAAATACCTCAACCAGGAAGTGGCGCGCACTTACCTCGAAGATTATGTAAAGGAAAAAGATTTTATCAATAAACCAAAGCAAACCGGCCATGAGAAGAAATAGCAACCTGCTGAATAAACTCGACTGGACAACGGTGGGCTTGTACTTACTGCTGGTACTCACCGGGTGGATAAGCATCTATGCCGCCACCTATAACGAAGAACACCACAATATATTCGACATCACGCAACGCTACGGCATGCAACTCATCTGGATTGTAAGCGCCATTGTGCTTGCCCTGATTGTGATGACGATTGACCACAAATTTTTTTCGGTGTTTGCCTACATCATTTACGGCGTCATCATACTGCTGTTGGTATTGACACTGTTTATCGGCACGGAAGTCAACGGCTCACGGTCGTGGCTTGTGATTGGCCCGTTAAGGCTGCAACCGGCCGAATTGTCAAAGGTGGCCGCCTCGTTAGCGTTGGCCAAGCTCATCAGCCAACACAGTTTCAAAATACACAGTTTTGTTAATCTCGTGAAAATCGGCTTCATTATTGGGTTTCCGGTAGTTTTGATTTTCATGCAACACGACACCGGCTCGGCGCTCGTGTTCTCTGCCTTGCTGATTATGCTTTACCGCGAAGGGATTTCGGGATGGTTTGTGAGCCTCGCCGCTTTTACGGCGGTATTGTTCATCCTCGCCATCATTTGGGAGGCCTTGTCGGTACTGCTATTCCTCTGGGGCATATCGCTGCTTGTTTATGCAATGCTCAACCGGAGTTTCGCGTATGCCATTCTTGTTGGCGGGCTATCCATAGGCCTTTATTTTCTTCTCACCGAGGTGGTGCTCCCCCACTTCGAACTCAACGATTTCTTCCCCGACCGCATTTTCCTGTTGATTTGCGGCGCCTCGCTAATCGTGGGCATGATATTCGCCCTTAAGAAGAAAATACGCCGCTTCTGGCCTATACTCCTCTTTTTCGCAGGGTCGGTGTTCATTGCTTCGTCGGTTGATTACATGTTCAACAACATGCTAAAGCCGCACCAACGCGCACGCATCGAAGACATGCTTGGGCTGCAAGAAGACTTGCAGGGCGCGGGCTACAACGTGCACCAGTCAAAAGTCGCCATCGGGTCGGGCGGCATCACCGGAAAAGGCTTCCTGCAAGGCACGCAAACGCGCTACAACTTCGTGCCCGAACAAAGCACCGATTTTATTTTCTGCACCATCGGCGAAGAATGGGGCTTTATAGGCTCGCTGCTCGTCATAATAATATACGTACTGTTGCTCATCCGCATCATCAGGATATCCGAGCGACAGCGCGACCTCTTCGCCCGCATATACGGCTACTGCGTGTTGTCGATACTCACGTTCCACGTGGTCATCAACATCGCCATGACCATTGGGCTTGCGCCAGTAATCGGCATTCCACTGCCGTTTATCAGCTACGGCGGGTCGTCGCTGTGGGCCTTCACCGGCATGCTGTTCATCCTGCTGAAATTCGATGCGGTGAAGTGGAATTGATGCACGTAATTCATTTTTTTTTAGTACTTTTGTTGCATTAATATAATAAACTTCTGTTATGGGAATTGCAGTAACAACCAGAGTAAGCCGTATTGCTAAAGAAATAGACCAATTGAACCCTGTTCAACGGCTGAGTATTTTGTCTCACATTGTCACTTCTATAAAGAAAGAAGTTACTCCCCAAACTTCTACTAATCTTACCGCATTACAGGGATTAGGGAAAGAATTATGGGCAAATGTCGATGTGGAAGATTACATTTCAAACGAACGAAACTCATGGAACTAAAACTGTTTTCCAATCAAACGATATTTATAGACACAGCACCTTTGATATATTATATCGAAGAAAATCCCATATATTTAAAACCCTTACGACATCTCTTTCTGGCATACGAAGAATACGGATATCTCTTCATGAGTTCCGTCATCACATTAATAGAAGTACTGGTGCTCCCTTTACGGTACAAGAAGAATGAATTAGCCCAAAGATATGAAACCATACTCACGAACTCCAAAGCTATAAAACTGATAGCTATTGATGATGAGATTGCCAAGATTGCTGCACGATTAAGAGCCGAATACTCGCTCAAAACGCCGGATGCTATTCAGTTGGCAACGGCAATAGCCTACTCTGCCGACACTTTTTTAACGAATGACAAACGGCTAAAAACAATCAAAGAAATAAACGTGATAACTTTGGATGAACTGGTCATATAAAGCCCAGTAGTTGCATTATTCAAAATAATGCCTATCTTTGTCTTGATTTGACTATCACAGTCAAAATTCCCCCTCTTATATTTTAGGCAAACAATCATCAATAAGTTTCGTCGTATCAGTGCAATATGTAAGGTTTGTGTTGATGTCATTACTGCTATAAAGGGCATTTTTCTTCCCCTTTTTCTTCCCCTTTTTCCCCCCACTGCTTTCCGGCTATAGCGTGTAGCCCCCA
>JAITQQ010000143.1 GCA_031288855.1 Prevotellaceae bacterium | reverse complement strand
CCGATACAGTCGAAGCCGGCCCCCAGATTGGCTGACGTCGCCGGAACGCTAATGGTCAAAACAGGTTTGGCTGTGTTACAATTTTTATCTTTCATAATAATCAGGTTTCAAATTTTCTTGCGTTTTCGTGTCTCGGTACAGTTTACAAAAGTAATGTTTTTTTGTAATAATAAAAAAAATCGTATTTTTGTACATTATCCATTTATAAGGAGTATCAAATATGAAAAAGATTTTGTTTTTATGTATTACCCTGTGTGTGGCCGCGACGCTGCAAGCGCAGGATATCAACCTGAACGCCCCCCAAAGGAAAGGCGGGAAAACCGTACTGGAAGCGCTGAGCGAACGCCGTTCGGAACGCGTGTATGTAAAGAAAGCGATGCCGGCGCAAACGCTGTCGAACCTGCTTTGGGCGGCCAACGGCTTCAACCGCGACGACAAGCGCACGGCGCCCACAGCCATGAACCGCCAGGAAATGGAGCTTTATGTAGTATTTGACGACGCGGCGTACACCTACGACGCCAAGAAGAACGTGCTCCGGCGGGTTGTGGATGGCGATGTGCGTGCTGCCTTAGGTCAGCCCAACATCACCAATGAGGCTGCCCTGTCGATTGTGATGGTGGCCGATTTGAACAAGTCGTCGATAGAGAGTGCGCGCACTTCGGCGGGGTACATTTCGCAGAACATTTATTTGTTTGCGGCGTCGGAAGGGCTGGGCACGGTGGCGCGCGGCTCGTTCAAAGGCGATGATCTGGCAAAGGCCTTGCGCCTGATAGAAAAGCAAACCGTAATACTGGTGCAGCCGGTAGGCTACTTGAAGTAGGGAAGAACTAAGAGTTAAGAACTAAGAGTTAGGAGTTATTGACTGATGAAACAACGAGTATATATCGACACGTCTGTTATTGGCGGATACTATGACCCGGAATTTGCGGACTTTACTATCCCTTTATTTGACAGGATAAAAAACGGAGAGTTTACGCTTTTGTATTCATCCGTAACCCAAGATGAACTTGAAAATGCCCCTGCGAATGTTAAAGCACTGGTACAACATTTAAGTACGGACTACACAGAGTTTTTAGAAACGTCGGATGATGCTGTAACACTTGCTAATGAATACATCGCCGAAAAAGTAGTTGGACAGACAAGTTATACCGACTGCCTGCACATTGCTTTAGCGACTATTTACAGGGCAGATTACCTGATAAGCTGGAATTTTAAACACATTGTGAATGTACAACGAATTAGGGGATATAATGCCATTAATATAAAAAATGGATATAAACAATTAGAGATACGTTCACCAAGAGATTTTATAAAATATGAAAACAACGAATAAATCATTTGATGCTGTGGCTTTCATGCGCCAACAAAGAGATTTGTTAAGCGCAAAATTGTCGAAAATGACAAAGGAAGAAGTCATTGTTTATTTTAGAAATCGCGCTTTACAGTCACAAATAAAACCTTGTGCGTAATTTTAAAGAAGCCGGTGTGTTTTAGTCAAGATAGCGCTCATATCGTTTCTGAACTTCCGAATGTGGGATAATTCTTCCATTAGCGATGTCGGCCAATCCCCGCTCTATCGACGCTTGTTCTTCTGCATTCATTTTCCGTTCACCGTTCTCAGTAAGGGTTAGCAGCGCAACCATCTCCTGTAGGTTGGAAAAATTAGGAATTACCCATTGCACATGTTGTTTCAGTATGTCGGGCGAGAGGGTTGTGGCGACGCCCACCACCTTTGCGCCGGCATTCTTGCCCGCCGTGATGCCCGCCAGCGAATCTTCAAACACGAGGCACTCCTCCGGCGCCGACCGGAGTTGCGAGGCCGCCAGTAGATAACACATCGGGTCGGGCTTCCCTTTGGTGATGTGGTCGGCGGTGACCATCACCGGGAAATAGCGATCGAGCGGCAACTGCTTCATGGCTGCGTTCATCTTCGCGGTAGGCGAGCTGGTCACAAGCGCCTTCTTGTAATGGTGCGCCTCGAGATAGTCGATGAACGCCATGACGCCGGGTATCGGCGGAAACTCCATCTGCGCCTCGAAAGCAGCCGAGCGTGCAAGAATGTCGTTTTTTTCCTGTGCCGAATACTTCCCCAGATATTTCTCCATGATTTCCGGCAGCGGAGTGCCTTTTATCAACGACGCAAAATTCGGGATGTCCAAGTTATACGCTTCAGACATTTGGTTCCAGAAGTCGTCATACTGCGGTTCTGTGTCGGCCACCACGCCGTCGAAATCGAATAAAACAGTTGTAATCATAATGCAAAATATCCTGTTAAGGCGTGCAAAGATACGTAAAATCTGCCGGAACAAAACATTTTAGGTATGCCGCCGGTGCATTTTCCCTATTTTTAGGTATTTCATAAGGAGAAAAAGCGCCCTATCTTTGCACCATCTTTTCATGGGAATTACTGAGCCATTGTAAAAATCAGAGGAGGCCGTAGCGTAACAAAATATGTGGCGGCCTTTTTCTCTTTTAAAATTAAATTGTACCTTTGTTTTATTCATAAAATAACGATATGCACAAACTTGGAAAATATAAGGAAACCGACAACATGGGCGACCTGATTACGGAACACTACAGGATGCTTTTGCTGATAAGCCGTTTCGGTATTGCGCTCGGGTTCGGCGATAAAAACATAGGCGAAGTATGTCGCGAAAGCGGCGTGGATGTGGACACGTTTCTCGCCATTGTAAACATGCTGTTTGACGAAGACGACGCCCGCCATGACGCGGTGGAAAACATTTCTATCGTGTCGTTGCTTGCTTACCTGCACAACACGCACGACTATTTTCTCAACTTCCGGCTTCCGGCTATCAGGGCGAAACTCTACGAGGCAGTAGGCGGGGAGCAGGCCAACCTGTCGCATGCCATCATGAATTATTTCGACGAGTATGCGGCCGAAGTGCAAAAGCACATGATGTATGAAGAGAAAACCGTGTTCCCCTACGTGCGCCTGTTGCTCGACGGCGAGAAGAAAATAGATTATAACATCGATATGTTTTCGCGGCAACACGACCGGATAGAAACGCGCCTCACGGAATTTAAGCAAATCATCATAAAGTATTGTCCGGTGAAGAGCACCAACGAGCTCAACAGTGTGTTGAGCGACATCTTCAATTGCGAACGCGACCTTGCGTTGCACAACGCCATTGAAGACCGTTTGTTTGTACCCGCCATTGTAGCGTTGGAACGAAAAAAAGAAGTGTACGCATGAGCGCGCCGGTTAAAATAACATTGGCAGAGCCGTCGGTGATTATTCGCGACGGAATGTTGTCGATATTGCGGCGGCTGAACACCCTGCATGTGGAGGTGTTTGAGGTGAGCGATATGGAGCAGCTGAAAAGCTCGCTGGGATGGCAAAAGCCCGATGTGCTGATGGTCAATCCGGCTTTTCTCGGCGGCTTTTCCCTGCAACAGCTCAAAAAAGATGCGGGCAACGAACAACTGCGCTGCATTGCGCTGCTAAGCGCACTGGCCGACAACAGCACGCTTAAGACGTATGACGAAAGCATCTCGATATACGACAGCGCGGAACAGATTAAGGAAAAACTCACAAAGATTATTCATGAGCCGGAAGAAGACCGGCGGCACGAGTCGCTGAGC
>JAITQQ010000128.1 GCA_031288855.1 Prevotellaceae bacterium | reverse complement strand
GGGCGGGGCGCTGCCGCCATTGGCCAACGGTGGCGGTGTGTATGAAGGCGTCGGGCTGGGTGAGGTTGGCCGCTACGCACAACAGTGTGCGCGGGTGGCAGGTGTTCAGAATGTCGTGCAACAGCGCTTCGTTGCGGTAAGGGGTTTCAATAAAAATTTGTGTTTCGCGTTGGGTAGCCGACCGTTTCTCAAGCAGGCGTAAGTATTGTTGCCGCTCTTGCGGCTTTACCGGCAGGTAACCGGCAAAGGCAAATTGTTGTCCGTTCAACCCCGATGCCATTAATGCCAACAGAATGGATGAAGGGCCGGTTAACGGCGTCACCTCAATGCCTTTCTCATGCGCTAGTAACACGAGCCGTGCGCCGGGGTCGGCTACGGCCGGCACGCCGGCTTCGCTGAGCAGTCCCACCGGAAGTCCATCAAGCGCCGGCTGCAAATAAGTTGAGATGTCCTGCGTAGCGGGAGTGTGCTCGTTCAATTCAAAAAACACAAGGCTGTCAATGGGCGCGCCCATGTTTATGCGGCTGAGGTAGCGCCGCGCGGTGCGGAGTTCCTCCGCTACAAAATGACGGATGGTGCGCACGAGATTTAATGTGCCCGCGGGAATCACCGCCTCAGGCGAGCCTTCGCCCAGCGGGGCGGGGATTAAATATAGCTTACCCGCCGAAGTCATCGAAGAGAATCATTTCCTGCGGCACGCCGAGGCTATCGAGCATGTTGGTCATGGCTTTCGTCATCAGGAGCGGGCCGCACATGTAGTACTCGATATCTTCGGGCGCTTCGTGGGCGCTGAGGTAATGGTCGAGAATAACCTGATGGATGAATCCGGTGTATCCTGTCCAGTGGTCTTCGGCTTTCGGCTCCGAGAGCGCGATGTGGAACTTGAAGTTCGGAAATTGTTTTTCAATCTCGCGGAAATCTTTTTCGTAAAAAATCTCGCGCCGTGAGCGTGCGCCGTACCAGAACGTCACCTCTCGCTTTGTTTTCAAGGTGTGGAACAGGTGGAAAATGTGCGAGCGCATGGGCGCCATGCCCGCGCCGCCGCCCACAAACATCATTTCGTTGGCGGTGTCGCGCAGGAAAAATTCGCCGTAAGGCCCTGCAATCGTGACCTTGTCGCCCGGCTTGCAGTTGAAGAGGTATGATGAGCACACGCCGGGATTAACCGGTGCAAACGCGCCTTTCGCTTTGTCCCATGGCGGCGTGGCGATGCGTATGTTCAGCATGATGATGTTGTCTTCGGCCGGATGATTGGCCATAGAATAAGCGCGGAAAGTGGGCTCGTTGTTCTTCATTTTTAAATCCCACAGCTTCATTGCATCCCAGTCGGGGCGGTATTCTTCTTCTACCTGAATGTTGCGGAAATCCACTTCGCACTTCGGCACGTCGATTTGAATATAGCCGCCCGATTTGAATTGCAGTTTTTCGCCTTCGGGCAATTTCACCGTAAATTCCTTGATGTACGTGGCAATATTGCGGTTGCTCACCACTTCACATTCCCATTTTTTGATGTCTAAAATTTCCTTCGGCACTTCTATTTTCAGGTTGTCCTTCACCTTTACCTGACAGCCCAGCCGCCAATTTGTTTGTTGCTGTTTCCGGGTGAAGAAACCGGTTTCGGTGGGCAGTATTTCTCCGCCGCCATCCAGTATCCGGCATTTGCACATGCCGCAGGTGCCGCCGCCACCGCAGGCCGAAGGCAGAAATATCCGGTTGTCGGCGAGGGTGGAAAGTAAGGAATTGCCGGGCGCTACGTCGAGGTTTTTGTCGTTGTTGATGTTTATGCTGACTTCGCCCTGCGGCATCAATTTGGCTTTGGCATACAGCAGCAGGCTTACCAACAGTAAAGTGACCAACAGAAAAACCGTCACGCCGGCTATGATAATAAACACATTCATCATTCCAATTTATAATTTAATTCCCATGAAACTCATAAACACGATACCCATCAGCCCTGTGATGATAAAGGTGATGCCCATGCCCCGCAAGGGCGCCGGAACATTTGAATATTTTAATTTCTCGCGTATGGCGGCAATGCCCACAATGGCGAGCAGCCAACCTATTCCCGAGCCTAAGGCAAAGGCGGACACTTCGCCTAAGTTGGCGTATTCGCGCTCCTGCATGAACAGCGAGCCGCCGAGAATGGCGCAGTTCACCGCAATCAGCGGAAGAAAAATGCCCAATGAAGAATACAGGGATGGTAAGAATTTCTCTACAACCATTTCCACCAATTGCGTTATGGAGGCAATCACGGCAATAAAGATAATAAAGCTGAGGAAGCTCAAATCCACTTCGGCAAAGTCGGGGCTAATCCAGGTGAGGCATCCCTGCGTAAGCAAATATTTGTTGAGCAAATAATTTATCGGCAAGGTGATGCCCAACATGAACACTACGGCGATTCCAAGCCCCAGTGCGGTTTTTACGTTCTTCGACACGGCAATGTAGGAACACATGCCGAGGAAAAAAGCGAATATCATGTTGTCAATAAAGATTGACCGGACAAATATACTGACGATATGTTCCATTACTTTTCGATAAGTTGTTTGTTAAAGCTGCGTTGTATCCAAATGATGACGCCCACCATAATCAACGCCATGGGAGGCAGAATCATCAATCCGTTATTTTCGTAAAATCCGCCTTGGGCAATGTACCATTTTTCTGGAATAACCTGGTATCCGAAAAGAGTGCCGGAGCCTAAGAGTTCGCGGAAGAACGCCACCACAATAAGAATTAATCCGTATCCTATGCCGTTGCCTATGCCGTCAACGAACGAGGGCCATGGCTTGTTGCCCAACGCAAAGGCTTCGATGCGCCCCATGATGATGCAATTGGTGATGATGAGGCCTACGAACACCGACAGTTGTTTGCTCACTTCGTAAGCGTAGGCACGCAGCACCTGGTCAACAAGAATAACCAGTGCGGCGACCACCACCAGCTGAACAATAATGCGGATGCGGTTGGGAATGGTGTTGCGCAACAGTGAAATAATAAAGCTCGAAAAGCCGGTAACCACAATTACCGATATGGCCATCACGATGGCCGGTTGCATTTTGGCGGTTACGGCCAGGGAAGAGCAAATGCCGAGTATCAGCACGGTAATCGGATTCCCTTTATTAATGGGGTCTGTGAATAATCGCAGTATCTTCGTCGAAAATAAAGGCTCTTTTTCTTTTTGGTCTGTCATATTCTTACTTTTTATTTTTCGCAAAAAAAGTGTTGTACGCGTTGAGGCAATCCTGAAGCATCTCTTCTACGCCGCGGCTGGTAATAGTTCCACCCGAAATGGCATCTACGCTGTGCAGGTCGGTTTCCGGTGCGCCGCCTTTGACTACTTTAATAGATGTGAGCGTGCGCCCATCGAAAATTTGTTTTCCGATAAACTGTCCGGAGAACTCCTGTGTGGCAATCTCGGCGCCCAATCCGGGCGTTTCGCCTTTGTGGTCGAATATCGCGCCATACACGGTGTTGAAGTCGTCGTTTAATGCCAGGTAGCCCCAGAGCGGCCCCCAGAGGCCTGTGCCATATACCGGGATAACATATTTCAAACGCGCCTCGTCGTCTTTATAGATGAATACCGGAAGGCTGAGCGTTTTATACAGTGCCGCCCGCTTCTCTTCATCAGAAGCTTGCTTTATGGCTTTTATTTTGTCGCACTCCTCTTTCATGTTAATCTGAAAAGCGTTGCCCTCTTTCTTTTCGCCGTGTCCGTCAACAATAAAACTTTCCACAATATATTTGTCATATTGCGTTTCTATGTACGCGTCTTTGTCTTTTATTTCGTCGCCGGTTAAGCCTCTTCCTACGGTCGAAAGAATATTTAATTTCTTCTCTATGGCGATATTTTTTTCTTGCGGCTCTTTCAATCCAATGCTTGTAATGGCCAATGCTGAAGCCACTATTGCCACTAATCCGGCGGCATACAGGAAGGTGTAGGTATTGCTGTTTTTGTTCATCACTTTTTCTCCTCCTTCGAAACTTTAGCGCGTTTTAACCGCCGTTTGATATTGGCCTCCACAATGTAGTAGTCAATGAGCGGCGCAAAGGCGTTCATGAACAGGATGGCCAGCATCATTCCTTCGGGATAGCCCGGGTTGAATACCCTGATGACAATGGCCAGTACGCCGATTAGAAAACCGTAAATCCATTTTCCGGTTTCGGTTTGCGCCCCGCTCACAGGGTCGGTGGCCATGAACACTGCGCCGAAAGCAAACCCGCCCATCACCAAATGATAGTACACAGGAAGTTCCATGTAGGCGTTTACGGCAATGGCGTTGCATAACAATCCTGTGCCGATTGCGCCGGCCACACACGCCACCATCACTTTCCAACTTCCGATGCCGGTATATATAAGGATAGCTGCGCCCAACAAGATAGCCAACGTGGATGTTTCGCCGATAGAGCCCGGAATAAATCCGAAAAACAAATCGGAGAAAGAAGGGATTTTGCTGAACTCGCCGGCACTGGCATGCGCCAATGGCGTGGCGCCCGAAAAGCCGTCGATGATGCTTCCGCCGCTACCCAAACCGGCAACCCACACTTTTGCGCCGGAGATTTGGGAAGGGTAGGCGAAGAACACGAAAGCCCGCGCCAACAGCGCCGGGTTGAAGATGTTCATCCCTGTGCCGCCGAATACTTCTTTGCCGATAATTACCGCAAAAGCGGTGGCCAATCCCACAATCCACAACGGACAATCCACAGGCATAATCAGCGGAATGAGCATGCCGGTCACAAGAAATCCTTCGTTGACTTCGTGCCCGCGAAGTTGTGCGGCAATAAACTCAATGCCCAACCCCACCACATACGACACCACAATCAACGGCAATACTTTCAGAAAGCCGAACCAGAATATTTCGCCGAATGCGGTAGTCCCGCCGGTGGACAATGCATGCTGGTAACCCACATTCCACATCCCGAACAAAAGGGCGGGCAGCAAGGCTACAATCACCACCGTCATGACATGCTTCAAATCGTTTGCATCGCGAATGTGCACGCCTTTTTTCGCAGTGCTATTGGGTACGAACAAAAATGATTCAAAAGCCTCAAAAGTGGCGTGAAACATTTTCAATTTTCCGTCTTTTTCAAAGGCCGGCTTTATTTTATCTAAAATATTTCTTAGAAACTTCATGCGTCTCCCATTTCTTTTATCATTAAATTTATGCCTTGCCGCAAAATATGTTGTACATCGATTTTTGAAGTACACACAAATTCGCATAGCGCCAAGTCCTCTTCAATTACTTCGTAAATGCCGAGTTGCTCCATCCTGTCTATGTCTTCGGCCAAAATGGATTTTAACAAATGTACAGGATAAATATCCATGGGCAGCACTTTTTCGTATTCCCCTGTCATCACAAAAGCCCGCTGCCCGCCGTTAATATTGGTATCGAGCGCATATTCCTTATCGGGAAATATCCACGAAAGATAACTGCGCGACACGCTGTACTTCTTCATGCGGAACGGATTTGCCCAACCCAGGAACTCGTAATAATCGCCTTCGGGAATAACGGAAATCATCGTGCTGTAAAAACCGAGATGCCCCGCAGCCCCAATATTGGCGCCGGTAAGCACATTGCCGCTGATGTAGCGCGGATTCGAAGACGTGTTGATATAACTTTGCAGGGGCG
>JAITQQ010000103.1 GCA_031288855.1 Prevotellaceae bacterium | reverse complement strand
GCCGCATGTACCATTGTTTGCAGCATTGTTGCTTACAAAAACAGAGATATTCTGTGGCCTAAAAAACAACACTCTGCGTAGTTTTAATTTTGTCCTCTTTGCCTTATCCATGCGGCAATATCTTCCAGCACTTCGGGAGAAATAGTTTCTTCGATTACCTTGTATTCATTGGGCGACCCCGTTTCGGCATGTTGGAACAAATGATTCAATCCGGGATATTTTTTGGTTTTCAATGCACTTTTCACCAACGCCCGAATATGGTCTAAATTCATATCGGCGGGCACCTGCAAGTCCTTTTCTCCATTCAGGGCGAACACCGGACAGTGAATTTTCGTTAAAGCGCCGGAAGGGTCACATTTCTGCAACGTGCGGTATTCGGGCATAGCCACCTGCATAATTCCGGTTTTACACGTGGCGCGAAAAACTTCACGGCTCACGGAGGAATCGGGTAGCATCGCCAACAGGCGCGTGATTAATTCTTCTTCCGTGTTCAACAAATGGGTGGTCAACGAATCTACATGCGCCATCACATAGGCTGTAGTATGATGCCCGGTAAGGGCGGTTACCCTGTCTATCAACAGTTCGTTCACGGCAATGGCCCCGTCGGACGCGCCATGTGCACGCGCTATCAGGTAGCGTTGCGCCCGCAGCAAGCTGTCGCCATTGACCGCCATGCCGGCCATAGACACTATGTAGGCAATTTCTGGATGGTCACCTGCCAGCATAAACGCAATCGTGCCGCCTTCGCTGTGGCCAAGCAGCCCTATTTTCGCGGGGTTTACCTCCGGCCTTGTTTTCAGGTAATCTACGGCGGATAGAGCATCCGAAGCAAAATCGTCTAACGTGGCGGTTTTGTAATCCCCGCCCGATTCGGCCACGCCCCTGTCGTCATACCGCAATACGGCAATGCCGTTGCGCGTCAGGTAATCCGACAGCACAAGAAACGGACGATGATTCAATACTGTTATTTCCTCGTTCCTGTTCTGCGGGCCGCTGCCCGAAATCAATACCACTGCCGGAAAATCCTTTCCTTCCTTTGGAAAAGTAAGCGTGCCGGCCAAAGTGATGCCGGCTTTTTCATTCACAAACTTGACGTCTTCGGAATGGTAAGGATAGGGCGACTGCGGGTCTTGCGGCCGTTTTTCTTGCGTTCCCGCCCCAATAAAACAAAAAGCAACTACGGCAAAAATAACCGACAAAAATACATTTTTCATATCGTTTATATTTATAGGATGAATGACCGCATCAATATAAAAGTAACAATTTCCGACAGGATGAGGATGCCGGTGAACAGCACCGCCGTTTTGCGCCCTTTGATTCCTGTGGACACCTTGAACGCATGATACAGCATAGCAATGTTCCAAACGAAGATTAGCAATGCAAACAGGGCAAAGAGCAGCAATATTACATAGTCGGATGTGCTAAACATACCGGTCAACGCTTCCATTGAAAACTGTTCTTGTAATTTTTCATGAAAAGGTTGCAGTATTGGGGTGAAGTAAACCATGAACAATGCAAGAAACAAGTAGGGAACACGCGACAAGAGCACCGTGCCGGCAACGTCTTGCAGCCGCACGTGTTTTACAAAAAACAATGACACGCCGTACATCAGCACAATTATGCTCAACAACCCTGTGGCCTGTATTAAAAAGCACTGCCCCAACGAGAGAGGATAAAACACTTGTTTCATTTGCAAGCCGGTGAGATACGCATTGTTGTAATATCCGATTAATACGGCGGCGCACATCACAACCGTTCCAATAGCAAAGGCTTTCCATCCTGCTATTTTCGTAAAAGGATTATAAAGCAACTCCCATTTATTTTTCATACGATTTTATTTTTTCAATGACATCATTCAAACGGTTGCGCACAGTAGGATAACTCAGCTTTAACTGGCCGGCCATTTCCTTCAAACTGCCGCTGTGTTTTACAAACGAGAGGACAAAATCCTGCTCTTCCGCCGACAACAGCAACAATACAGGAAGTTCATAGTTCCCTATAACTTCTGTTTCGCAACAAGTGCATTTCAGGCTTTTCACATTCAGTTGGCATGTGCAACCGGGGCAATAACATGGTAACATAAAATTTCATTTTAATAGCACAAAGATAAGAAGAATTTCAATAAAACAAAAATTTACTTTAATTTTATTAAAGTTAAAATGAATAAAATTAAAATAAATTGTATTGATTATTGGAATCCCGGCTTGTACTACCGTTTTATTTCCGTTTCCACGTCGGGGGTTGCCTCCACTTCACTTTCGGTAGAAGACATCAAGGTCAGCTTGTTCCCTTTCCGGTCTATCCATTGTGAATCGAGGTAGCACATGGTATTGTCGGCTTTGATGCTAAACCAGCATGCATATTTTAACATCAACTTCAGCCGCCGGGACGGGAAGCCCTGTCTGAAATAGGCGGCCACGTATGGATGCACTTTCAACGTCAGCCCCCTGATTTTACGTTGGTGGACAAAGTACACCAAATGATTTTTTACGGTTTCGTCGAATTGAATGGCCGGCGTAATTTTTCCGGTACCGTTGCAGTTGGGGCATTTTTCGTTGGTATTAATCACCGTTACAGGCCGCACCCGCTGCCGCGTGAGCTGCATAATCCCAAACTTTGAAATGGGCAGGATATTGTGTTTGGCGCGGTCGTTAGCCATCAGGTTTTTCATGTGATCGAACAAAATTTGCCGGTGTTCCGCCCGGTCCATGTCGATAAAGTCAATCACCAGAATGCCGCCCATGTCGCGCAAACGCAATTGCCGCGCTATTTCATCGGCAGCTACCATGTTCACGCCAAATGCATGCTGTTCCTGATCTTTTGTGTTTTTCAAGCGGATGCCGCTGTTCACGTCAATCACGTGCAGCGCCTCCGTATGTTCAATAATAAGGTAGGCCCCTTGGCGCAAAGGCACCAACTTCCCGAACGAGGAGCGTATCTGTTTGGATACATTAAAATAATCGAAGATCGGCGTTTTGTTTTCATACAATTTCACAATCTTCTCTTGTTCGGGCGAAATGCCCGCCACGTATTCCTGCAACTCGCGAAACACCGTTTCATCATTTACGTGGATGGAGTTGAACGACACGTTCAACAAATCGCGCAAAATAGTAGAAGTACGGTTAATTTCACGAATCAACAATTTAGGGCTGTCGGCCTTGTGCAGCTTGTTGCAACACGATTCCCAGCGTTTCACCAAAGCTTCCAATTCGGGCACGAGGGTGGCGGTTTTCCGGTTTTCGGCCACCGTGCGCACCACCACGCCGAAGTTGTGCGGGAGGATGCTCGTCATTAAGCGCTCCAAGCGTTTCCGCTCTTCCTTTGAGACAATTTTTTGAGAAATGTGCGTTTTATTCGCAAACGGAATGAGCACGATATTTCGTCCGGCAATAGATATTTCGGCGGTTACACGCGCCCCTTTCGACGAGATAGGCTCTTTGACCACCTGCACCATCAATTCCTGCCCCAGTTCCAAGACGTCGGAAATTTTCCCTTCTTTGCCGAGCATATCCGTAATTTTTATACGGGAGAAGAGCGTGTAATCGCCCCTGCCGCTAAGCAATTCCTGTGTGAGGTAGTGTTGTGATTTAAAATGGATGCCCAAATCAAGGTAGTGAATAAATGCGTCTTTCTCATCGCCGATATCCACAAAGGCAGCATTCAGCGCGGGCACAATACGGGTGACTTTTCCCAAAAAAATATCGCCTACCGAATAGTTTGATGTAGCGTGTTCCGTACTTAATTCCGCCAGTAACTTATCTTCCAATAAAGCTACTGTTATTTCGTTTGACGTAACGTCTATTATTAACTCTCTTTCCATCTCCACTAAATAAACTAAACCCAAAGAATCTTTCAATTCTTCAGGTTTTAGTCACGGTGTTAACAACTTAAAATGCTACTTTTTCTTCTTATGCCTATTTTTACGAAGGCGTTTCTTGCGTTTATGTGTAGCCATTTTATGTCTCTTTCTCTTCTTTCCGCTAGGCATATCAAAAGAATTAATAAATTATTTTTTAACGTTGTTCTTCACCTTATTCATGAAAACTTTAGCGGGCTTGAATGCAGGAATAAAATGCTCCGGAATTACAATAGTTGTATTCTTCGAGATATTCCTGGCCGTCTTTTTTGCACGTTTCTTCACAATAAAGCTACCAAAACCACGCAGATAAACGTTTTTATCACCGGCTAAGGCGATTTTAATAGAGTCCATAAAGCTTTCTACCATTTTTTGTACAGCAACTTTTTCTATGCCGGTAGTTTTAGCTACTTCGTTTACAATGTCTGCTTTTGTCATAGTTTTTAATTTTTAAAAAAATACATAATTATTTAGGTTACCCAACAATTTTCACGGATAATCTAAAGGAATTACAAAGATACAACGATTTTTACAACTTTCAAATTATTTCAAACAATTAAGCAAGTGCAAAATATACATTTCAATGAAAATGAGCTACTTATTTTAATATATTTTTATTTTTTGTAACAAAGAATATATTTTTTACTACATTTGCGCTATTAATTCATTCTATTATGGCACGGTACAACATTGACAGTTTAGACCAAAAGATTTTGGGATTCCTTATTAAGAATGCACGCATGCCGTTCCTCGAAGTGGCACGCGAGTGTGAAATATCGGGCGCTGCCATTCACCAAAGGGTAAAAAAAATGGAAGATGCGGGCATCATCACGGGGTCGAGCCTGCAAGTTAAACCCAAAGCCTTAGGCCTCGACGTATGCGCTTTTGTGGGCATCCACCTTAACGAAAGCAGCTATTACGAAGAAACGGTAGAAGCGCTGAAAGTCATTTCGGAAATAGTGGAATGTCATTTTGTAACCGGCTCGTACCAATTGCTGTTGAAAGTGTATTGCCGCGACCACGAACATTTGATGGATGTTTTAATCAACACCATTCAACGGATTCCGAATGTTCAAAAAACCGAAACATTGATTTCGCTCGACCAGACTTTTGAACGGCAAGTGTGGGTGAAGGACAAGAAGAACTAAACCCGGAAGCCGTTATTCGCGTTCCCAATATATTTTTTTTCCAAAACCAAGCCGGTTGTCGGTAAATTTTACCGTGTGCAGCACCACAACCCACAAGGGCGCGGGCTTCAACAAGGCATAAGGAAAACGGGCAAGATAGGCGCGCCGTGCTCTTTCGGCCAAAGGCCCTGCGGGCTTCTGTACCCGGCCCTGGAACTGCACGCCGCGCAAAATCCCCACGCGCTTGGTCTCAAGTATCACCGTTCCGGCCACAAGGTCATTTTCCGCCATGTCTTTCACATGGCGGGTATGCGCTTCGGAAGTAAACACCAGCAGGCGCTCCTCATTCATGTACGCATAAAACAAGGAAGCGCACCAAGGATTATCGTTCACACTGCACGCGAGCGTAAGCACATGATGTGCATAAAAGAAATCAGCTATGCGCCGGTCAAATTCTTGCATGTTGCAAATGTAAATAAAATTATCTAATTTCGCATATATGTTATGGGTTGAACTCATACGGAATTTCACCGCCCTCCTATTTCCGAGACATTGCGAGGTTTGTGGTTGCGCCCTGCGGGGGCACGAGCAGATATTGTGTTTGTCGTGCATTTATCACATTCCGCGCACCAATTATTGGAAAGAAGCGGGGAATGCCGTTGAACAATTATTCTGGGGAAAATTACGCATAGAACATGCCTGCGCCTTGTTTTTCTTCGGCAAAGGAAGCCGCTACCGCAAGTTGCTGCACAAATTAAAGTACAACGGAAAAAAAGAAATCGGGGTGGAAATGGGGCGACGGTTAGGCATGGAGCTGAAAAATGCGCCCCTGTACCAAAGCATCGAAACAATTATTCCTGTGCCGCTGCACCCCAAAAAACAACGCAAGCGGGGCTACAACCAAAGCGAACAAATAGCCCGCGGCATTGCCGAAGTTACCGGATGGAACATAAACAGCACAAGCGTAGCGCGCAATATATTTACATCCACGCAAACACGCAAAACACGGATGGAGCGTTGGGAAAACGTGTCCGAAGTGTTTACGGTAACACATCCCGAAGCGCTAACCGGCAAGCATGTGTTGTTGGTTGATGATGTAATTACTACCGGCGCCACTATTGAAGCGTGCGCCCAACAACTTCTCCGTATAGACAAATGCAAGGTGAGCGTGGCGGCGTTAGCTTGCGTAAATTAAAACAACATGCTACTGATTACAAATATTAAAAAACTTATCCTTGCCGAAGAAAAGCCGCGTCAATGGGCGGCCGGCGCTGACATGGCCGCACTGCCCTG
>JAITQQ010000083.1 GCA_031288855.1 Prevotellaceae bacterium | reverse complement strand
TATAGCTTCGGTTCGGCATTGCTTGACCTGAATGAACCCTGGAAAGTGCTTGCCCGCAGCGGCCCCTACTTGCTTTCGCCGCAAAAAGACTACGAATGTATGGGCGATGTGCCTAACGTAACGTTCCCCTGCGCCACCCTGCACGACCCGGCCACCGGCCGCCTCGCCATTTACTACGGCTGCGCCGATACGGTAACTTCATTGGCTTTCGGCTATATAGACGAAATCGTAGCGTTCACCAAGCAAACCTCTATTGTATAACGACAATATAGGCAAAAATTAAACTCTCATAACATATTTTAACAATTCTATGTTTGGAATTTCAAAAATTGTGTTTACATTTGCGACGTAAAGTTTTATGTTCTTTGCATAATAATTAAGCGTTAGCTTTAAGTACTCTAATAAAAAAATCAGTAAGCTCCAAGAAATCCAAATAGAGGCTTTAGGTTAGCGCCTGTGTACACGCGACATGGGCCTAATTTATCTATTTGGATGGGTTTTACTGAACCTTTTTATTGGATACTTTAGGCTCATGTTTTATTTATGTATTTGAAATAAAAGTGAAATAAATTTATTCTACATTTAAAATATGCGTTGCAATATATTTGCGATATGAGATATTATTGTATATATGAAATATAAATTTAAAGGGTCATCTGTTAATTAGTTCTTCTTCTTTTTTATTATCTGTTGCAAAGGATGGCCCTTTTTTTAATCACGAATTATCAATTACGAAATACGAAAAATACAAAAACAAATAAAATATGAAAACAAAAATTTTTATTGCATTGCTGCTGTGCCCAATTGTACTGTGGGCACAGAATGGCGTGACGGTGTCAAACCTTATGGTGAACGCCGGAACGGTAACATTCAACGTAAGTTGGAATAAAAACGCCATGCCGGTGGCGATATGGAGCGATACGGTGTGGGTGTTTGTCGATTACAATGATGCGGGAGTGATGAAACGCTTGCCGGTAATAGACGCCGGCGCATCGGCAGGAACAGTAACAAAAATACCAAACAACGACAAAGGCGTGTGGGTAGCCGGCAATGCACGCAGTGCAGGCAGTTTTAGCGCTACAATCCGGCTGCTTACTGCCACTGCCAACATTGCGGGCGCTTGTGCCTACGCTTCAAACTACCCGCCGGTGGGAGAATATATTTCCGGCACAGAAATTTCATTTACCGGCACGCCAATGTATGACATATTGCTTGCCAATTCGAGTGGGGAAAGCACGACGGTAAAATCAGGCGATACATTTTTGCTGCCTTGCGATTATACACTAACGTCATTCAGCGATGCTACAGGTGCGCCGGGAATAATGAAGTGCACAACACCGGGCGCTACGGTGAATTTCACGGCGTTTAATCCTTGCCCCGCCGCGCCAAACGGTTCTACATGGACACTTCGTGATGAGCGTGCAGGCGGCAATAATAACTCCTATACGGTAAAATTGATGGCAGATGGCCGTATCTGGATGGTGCAGGATTTGAAGTTCGGAAGTTGTGGCACAGGCACATCAACCTGGAGATATGATAATTCTGCCGCTGCCGTTACCACGCCGCCAACCGTGTATGCTGACGCCGCAACTACTTATGTGGGTCATTGTTCGTCTGCTACGAATACGGCTACGCCACCCGAAATGGGTTATCTCTACTCGTGGGCAGGCGCTTTAAATAAAAGCGGTGCATATTATGGGGGTAGTGACGTAGGTTGTTCAGGCACGAGTACTGGAACATCCTGCCAGGGCGTCTGCCCATCGGGTTGGTCTATTCCGACGTCCGATGAATTCATATCGTTAAATTCAGCAATGGCCCCGGCAAATAGCGCTGAACAGGTGGGTAATTTTGGTTACAAAAAAACGACTATAGACAATGATCCGAAACATTGGCATGGTATATATGCTGCTTGGGTGAATTCGTCAGGCACGCTTTCTGGACAGAATCCCATGGCTGGGTACTGGTCGAGCACGTACAGTAATGCCTACGGTGGAAAAAATCTGAATTGTTATGAAACATATTGCTTGACCGCTAATAACTATGGTAACGGCGATCATGCAGGAATCATGGTCCGCTGCGTCAGAAATTATTAGCCCGTTTGTTTTCTTTGCTTTGTCTAATTTAAACAGGAATATTTACTTCTATTGATGATTAAAATATTATTGTTACTTTTGCAAAAGCATAATTGAAATAAAAACACATCATCAACACAAAAACAAATGAAAAAAATTGCAGTTATCATCGCCGTAATGTGCGCCGCCTGCGCACAGGGCAACGAGACAAGCGCAAGCAACCCGGTGGAATACGTCAATCCGCTGGTGGGAACAATGTCTGTCCATGAATTTTCGACAGGCAACACCTACCCTGCCATTGCGCGCCCATGGGGCATGAATTTCTGGACTCCGCAAACCGGCAAAATGGGCGACGGATGGCAATATAACTACACGGCAAAAAAAATACGCGGCTTCAAACAAACCCACCAACCCAGTCCGTGGATTAACGATTACGGGCAATTTTCGCTTATGCCGGTAGTCGGATCGCCCGAATTTAACGAGGACAAACGCGCCAGTTGGTTTTCGCATAAAGGCGAGACGGCCAAACCGTATTACTACAAAGTATATCTGGCCGAGCATGACGTAGTAACCGAAATTACGCCCACCGAACGCGCCGCCATGTTCCGTTTCACCTTTCCCGAAAACGGCCATTCTTATGTGGTGATTGACGCGTTCGACAAAGGCTCATACATCAAAATTATTCCCGGACAAAACACGATTGTAGGCTATACCACCCGCAACAGCGGCGGCGTGCCCGACAATTTCAAAAATTATTTCGTAGTGCGGTTTGACAAACCGTTTACCTACACTGCCACCTTTTCCGGCGACAAGTTAGATTCCAAAAAGCTCGAACAACAGGACAACCACACCGGCGCGGTCATAGGATTTTCCACCCGCAAAGGCGAACAGGTGCATGCGCGTGTAGCCTCGTCGTTCATCAGTTTGGAGCAGGCCGAACAAAACCTGAAAGAGCTGGGCGACGACGCCTTTGACGCCCTCGCCGAAAAAGGCAAGCAGGCATGGAACGAGGTACTCGGAAAAGTAGAATTGGAAGGCGGAACGCTCGACCAATACCGCATCTTCTACTCCTGTTTATACCGCGCCACGCTGTTTCCGCGCAAACTATATGAAATAAACGCCGATGGGCAAATGGTGCACTACAGCCCTTACAACGGAAAGGTACTGCCCGGCCCCATGTACACCGACACGGGTTTCTGGGACACGTTCCGCAGTTTGTTTCCCTTGCTGAATCTCTTGTATCCATCTATCAATAAAGAAATACAGGAAGGGCTTGTCAACACTTACAAGGAAAGCGGATTTTTCCCCGAATGGGCAAGCCCCGGCCATCGCGGCTGCATGATTGGCAACAACTCCGCGTCGGTGCTGGTAGATGCCTACCTGAAAGGCGTTCAGGTGAATGATGTGGAAACCTTGTACAAAGGCCTGTTGCACGGCACGGAGAATGTACATCCTACTGTATCGTCAACCGGGCGGCTCGGGCACGAGTACTACAACAAATCAGGCTACGTGCCCTACGATGTTAAAATTAACGAAAACGCCGCACGCACCCTCGAATATGCTTACAACGACTGGTGCATACATCAACTTGCCGTAGCCTTGCAACGCCCGCAGGAAGAAGTAAACCGCTTTGCCGGCCGCGCCCTGAACTACCGGAACGTATTCGATCCCTCGACCAACCTGATGCGCGGGCGCAACGCCGACGGCTCGTTTCAAACGCCGTTCTCGCCGTTCAAATGGGGCGACGCTTTCACGGAAGGCAACAGTTGGCACTACACCTGGTCGGTGTTCCACGACCCGCAAGGGTTAATCGACCTCATGGGCGGAAACGACACATTCGTGTCCATGCTCGACAGTGTTTTCGTTGTTTCCCCCATTTTCGACGACAGCTATTATGGCGGCGTAATTCATGAAATCCGCGAAATGACTGTGATGAATATGGGAAACTACGCACACGGCAACCAGCCCATCCAACACATGATTTACCTTTACAATTATGCCGGCGAGCCATGGAAAGCCCAATACTGGCTGCGCGAAGTGATGAATCGCATGTACACCCCCCACGCCGACGGCTATTGCGGTGACGAAGACAACGGGCAAACTTCGGCATGGTATGTATTTTCGGCGCTCGGCTTTTACCCTGTTTGTCCGGGAGCAGACCAGTACGTACTGGGCGCACCGCTGTTCAAAAAGGCGCTAATTCATTTGGAAAATGGAAAAACAGTCACCATCAGCGCACCCGAAAACAGTGCGGACAATAAATACATACACGCCTTATCGGTCAACGGCAAAACGGTTACG
>JAITQQ010000061.1 GCA_031288855.1 Prevotellaceae bacterium | reverse complement strand
TGAATTACACGCAAGGCTTGACGTACAACGCGTATTCTTCAGAAGCAAACGGCAAACAGTTCACTTCGACAGCGAATGGCGTTCCTGCGATAGGGTCGTACTGGTGTCCGCCGAAGTATACGGGAACGCCCGTTGTGTCGGGTGATGAATCGGCTTGCAATGTGTATGGCGCGCTGTATACGTGGGAGACTGCGATGATGGTGGATGGAAAATATGCCGATGAAACAAAGACAAGCACTGCGTGGGATGAATCGTGGGTATCGCCTAATTATTATCTTATTTATACTAGTCCTCCTCCTGGTACGGCGCCCAATGCCGACAAGAACAGTGGTCGTGGCGGAACGAATGTGAAAGGCGGCGGCAGGGGAATTTGCCCTATGGGATGGCATGTGCCTACCCTTCGCGAGTGGACTATTATGTTTGATAAGGTTGAAGGTAATGGCACCGGTACAACTTATACACTAAGTCAAAACAGTACCGGATTGTGGGGTATTGATGCGGGAAAAAAATTAAAGTCGTCAAAAGTGCTTCCTGACCCGAATTCAGCCGCTGCTCCAGCCGACGGGTCATGGACTGACCATGCTAATCGTGGTACTGACGATTTCGGTTTCTGCTTATTGCCCGCCGGGTGTCGCTACTACACAGGAGCGGTCTTCTATTATAGAGGGATCAATACTATAATTTGGAGCTCTACCGCCTACGATCTACAACGCGCATTCTACCATGAATTCATGAACAACACCTCAGGTGTGAACCGTGCAGAGTGGGTGCGTGCTTTCGGCATTTCTGTACGGTGCGTAAAGGATTAGTTATCTATAAACAACAACACAATAAATAAATTGGATTGGAAAAAATAGTAGAGACGCGGCATACCGCGTCTCTACTATTTTTCCGTTAACCGTTCCCCGTTCTCCGGCAGGCGGGTTTAAAACGCCACGCCCATCGCTTGGCAAATGCGTTTTGGAATGTCCGTATTGTCGAATTTTCCGCCAAACAGTTCGCTTCCCGCGCCAATGGCATACACCGGCACAGGTATTCCCGTGTGGCCGTGAGTTGCCCAACCTAATCCGGTTTTTTTGTTTTGTTCGGCAATGCGTTGTTTCCGCTCTTCTTTTATGGCGCTCTTGTCCATGTAGTTTTTTGTGTTCACCTCTTGGGGCTTTGTTTTTTCATCAATCAACAAAAGCCCGTTTGCATTGTTTTCAAGATTTAAGGCCAGTCCGCCTGTTTCGTGGTCGGCGGTTACTACAATTAGCGTTTCGTCGGGATGTTGGTGGTAAAAATCAATTGCGCATTGTACCGCATCGGCAAAATCAATGGTTTCGTAAATGCTTGTGGGGCCTTCGTTGGAATGGCACGCCCAGTCTATTTTTCCGCCCTCAATCATGGCAAAAAAACCTTTTTCATTGTCGAGAAATTTGATGGCGGCCGCTGTGATTTGCGGAAGGGTGAGGTCTTCCTCAGTGCGCTCAATGGCGTATGGGAGTTCAGCGCCTTTATTTTCGGGCTGCAACAAAATTACTTTTTCCTTCACGCCGGGCACGTCTTTGTAATTGCGTACGATGGTATATCCTGCATCGGTTATGATATGGCGCACATCGGGTTTGTCGTTTTTCTTTCCGGTAGGCTCATTAAAATCGCCGCCGGCAAAAAAATCAAAATTAGTGGCCGGCAATTGCAGGGCAATGTCGTAGTAGCTCGAGCGGCTGTTGGCCGATGCGTAAAAAGCGGCCGGCGTGGCATGGTCAACGCCTACGGTAGTGGCTATGCCTATTTTGTAACCGGCATTTTTGAGTTTGTAGGTAATGCTGGTCAGCGTGTCGTTGCCGGGTGCTATTCCAAGCATGTTGTTGTTTGTTTTGCTGCCTGTGGAAAGGGCGGTGCCTGCGGCGGAAGAACAGGTTACATACCGGTTAGCCGAAAAAGTTGTCGCTAATCCGATTACAGGAAAATTGCTGAACGGTAAATTTTTGCTGCCCACTGTCCCTTCTTTTGCCGACAGGTAGGCTTCAGTGGCGGCTACTTGCGCCAATCCCATGCCGTCGCCGATAAAAAGGAAAACATATTTTGGCGTTTTTGAAGCGGGCTGTGAGGTTTGGCACGAAGAGAATGCCACGATGAGCCACAGGCTGCAACTAATGATAAATAAAAATCTTTTTTTCATGTAATAATCTTTTGTGGGCAAAGGTAGCGTTTTACTACTAAAAAAGCACTTATTCTTTTATGAAATAAGTGCTTTTAATAATTTTTTCATAAAAAAGAAACTATTCCGCCGCTGTTTTTTTAGCCGAATAAGAAACTCTTAATGCGTTGCTGCGCCGCAGTTCCTGTTTCACATCAGACACAATGCCCATGCGCACGCCCACGTCCACTTTGAGTGAAGTGGTCATGAATTGGCGGTCGTCTTCTTTCAATGTTTCGCGTTCGGCAGTAATAAAATTGCGGATATCCGACACTTCCCTGAACGCATCGTTGAGTTGAATGCGCGCATTGGTGCCCATTTGCTGTTGGTAGTTCTGCTCCGGCGTTCCTATGTAAATGTAGCTGGTGAGGTCTTTGCGTTCAATCTTCGCCGCCTGCGAGGCTTCGGGCAGATTAATCGTCACCAGTTGCTCGGTTTCGCGTAGTGTGGTTACCGTCATAAAGAAGAATAACAACATGAACACTACGTCGGGCAACGAAGCTGTGCTGATAGGCGACATCTTGCTTTTATTTTTTCTCTCAAATCTTGCCATGTCCAGGTTATTTTTTATTTGCATCAATATCTATATCCACGGGCTCGGCTTCCGAAATATTTTGCGGTATGGCCTTTCGCACTATTTGTTGTTGTTCGTCGGAAAGGCGGGGATACACTTTGCCGAAGCGCGACAGCGCGAGCTCATCGCGCAGCTCGTTGAAAGCAGCCACCAGTTCATTCTGCACTTTGATATAAGCGTTGTAGCTTGTGCCCCGTGCGTTTTGTAATGAAATAATGGCCTTTGATACCGGATAAGGGCCAAGCCCTTCAATGTCTTTTATTTCTTTTTCAGCTTTTCTCGGGTCTTCCGAAGGGTTTTGCACAAAATCCTTTACGGCATTTTTCAGTGAGCCTATATCCATGGGGCGCCCGCCTGCCGAGAGGTGGTCACGGCTGTTGAGAATCACCGCCATGAAGTTTCGCCGGTTTGTCTTCGCATCCTCTTGCTTCTGATGTTCGTCGGGCATGGGCGGTAAGCGGCGCAAAAGCCCCGAGTCAATATTCATCGTCGTTGTCACCAGAAAGAATATGAGCAAGAGAAACGCGATGTCGGCCATCGAGCCTGCATTTATTTCGCCTGCTTCTCTTTTTCTTTTTGCCATAATTTTTTTCGAATTATCGGTTTCTTATATTGATAATACCACCCACAATTATAGCGCCGAAAGCTACGGCCAGTAATATGTATGTAGCAATAAGCCCCGCTTCGGTCCACTGCAATGTGCCGGGCGAAGGGTCTGTCGCAAAGTTTACGCCCACAATCGGGTCGGAAGAAGAAAACAGGATAGAGAGGAGCAGCACGCCCAGTGCCAATCCCGCATAGATGCCTACTTTTTTTATCTTCTCCGGATTTTGAACGATGTGTACCAATGGTATCCCAATGGCAGCCACCAGAGCGACTCCCAACAGAATGTAAGCCCACGACAGAAACAACCCTACTTTACCCTCATTTGTCGAATCGAGCGAGAGCAAAAGGAGTATGAGTAGCGAAATAACGATGAGGCTAATGGATATGTATTTATATTTCATAATCTGTAGCGCGTTTATTATTTATACTTTGCCAGAATGTCAACCAGTGAAATGGATGCATCTTCCATCGCTGCTACCAAATTGTCGATTTTTGACAGGATGTAGTTGTAGAACAGTTGAAGAATAATGGCCACGACCAAACCGCCTACGGTAGTGATGAGCGCTATTTTGATACCGCCGGCTACGATGTTCGGGGAAATATCGTGCTGCACTTGGATTGCATCGAATGCCTCGATCATCCCCATCACAGTTCCCAAGAAGCCCAACATGGGCGCAATGGCAATGAAGAGTTGAATCCACGACAGGCCGCTTTCCATTTGGTTCATTTGCACAGACCCGTATGAAACGACAGACTTTTCAACGATTTCAATTCCTTCGTTGGCACGGCTTAGCCCCTGGTAAAATATGCTGGCAACCGGGCCGCGCGTATTGCGACAGACTTCTTTGGCGGCTTCAATACCTCCTGTATTCAGCGCGTCTTCTACTTGTTTCAACAATTTTTGCGTATTTACGGTAGCAAGGTTCAGGTAAAGTATGCGTTCAATGCTGATTGCCAAACCTAACACAAGGCAAAGCAGGATAACACTCATGAATCCCGGCCCGCCCTCAATAAATTTAACTTTCAACTGTTGGTGAACAGGTACTTCTACTTCATCTTCAATGATTGTAGAACTTTGGGCAGCCATATCCTTTACAGAGAACATCATGATACCCACAAAAGCCAAAAACATAAACAGTTTTTTCATGGTCTTTTAATTTTATTTTTTTTGTTAATTATCTATATTAATTAGGGCGCAAGATACGAATAAAATTTGAGAAAATTCAAATAGAAGAAATCTCTCCGCTAATATTTTTTTGCCATACTTTTTTAACATCCTTATTATCTTCGTATTGTCCTAACAAGAGGAAAAGCTTTGTGAGTGCGGCTTCGGTCGTGCTGTCATAGCCGCTGAGCACGCCCAATTTTTTCAGCGCCATGCCGGTTTCGTATTTTTCCATTTCAACGCTTCCGGCGGCGCACTGCGTGATGTTTACGAGAATAAGTCCCTTGTCGATGGCTTGCTGTAATGTGTGAATAAACCAGGGCGTAGTGGGGGCGTTGCCCGAGCCGTAGGTTTCTAAAATTACAGCACGTAAATCTTTGGTATTTAATGTGCTTTCCATTATCTTTTGGCTGATGCCCGGAAAGATTTTAAGGATAGCCACGTTGTTGTCGAGGCGGGTATTGATTTTTAGCGGCCGCCCCCACTGTGCGGGGTATTGAATGGCCGGCGTGTTAAATTTGATGTAAACGCCGGCGTTGGCCAGTGCCGGGTAGTTGGCCGAACGGAAAGCCTTAAATTGTTCGGCGTTGTCTTTTGTGGTGCGGTTGCCGCGGAAAAGTTGGTTTTCAAAAAAGATGCAGACTTCGGGCACGCAGGGGCGTTCGTTTTCCTTTGCCGCCGCAATTTCAATGGCCGATACCAAGTTTTCCATTCCGTCGGTGCGCAGCATGCCGATGGGCAGTTGGCTTCCGGTAAGGATGACGGGCTTCTCCAGATTTTCGAGCATGAAACTCAGTGCCGATGCGGTGTAGGACATGGTGTCGGTGCCATGAAGCACCACAAATCCGTCGTATTGGGCATAATTGCCGGAAATCAGTTGTGCGAGTTTCACCCAAAAGGAAGGCTGTACTTCCGAAGAATCAATCACAGGGTCGAAGCTCAACGTATCAATAGTAAACCCGAATTTTTTGAGAACAGGCACTTCTTCTATGATTTGTTCGAAGTTGAAGGGTTGCCACACGCCGGTTTCGTGATGTTGTTTCATCCCAATAGTGCCGCCGGTGTAGATTACAAGAATATTCGTCATAATTTATATATTGAACAACTGTATGGTGTTGCGGGTTGTAATTTCTTCTACTTCTTCTTTCGTGCATCCTTTTAATTCCGCTACCTTAGCCACGATATAGCTTAAATAACCGCTCTCGTTGCGGTGGCCGCGAAAGGGCACAGGGGACAGCCACGGCGCATCGGTTTCAAGAATAATATCGCTAAGTTCGCTATGCTGTACCACGTTTGCGAGTTCTGCCTTTTTAAACGTCACTACCCCGCCGACGCCTATTTTGAAATGTCCGTATTGCCGGATGCGGTTAAATATTTCCGTAGTCCCCGAGAACGCATGAAAGACGCCGCGCAGCGGCAATCCTTTGACTTTGTCGAGCACGTCGAATAACAAATCAAACGCTTCGCGGA
>JAITQQ010000059.1 GCA_031288855.1 Prevotellaceae bacterium | reverse complement strand
AGAATTATATTGCCGAAAATCTATGCGTCAACCGCTACAACGAAGACAGTTGCTGCCATGGTAAATGTTTTCTCGACAAACAAATCGAACTGGTAAGCGAAACCGGCAATACGGCAAGTAATACAACCGGCAGCCGGATTGTTTTCGTAATAGACGATTATGTTGCGGACAGGGCTATTCAACAAGTGTCTCGCTTTTGTTCCGAAATATATCCGACACGCTTTACCGCCATTTACATTATAATAAAATTAGACATACCGACGCCTCCGCCGGAATATTAACCATTGATTACCCTGGTTAATCAGCGGTCAAAAATAATGTTTGTTTAATTATAATAATGTAATAAAATAATGAAAAGAAAAAAATATATTATATCACTGTTTGTGGTATTACTGTCGTTAGTAGTTATATCTTGCGACAAGGACAACGACGAACCCGGGACGCAAATCGACCCGACAGAGGGCCTAATTAAGATACAGGAATTTTCTTCGGAGGATAGTCCTTACACTGTCACGCTCTACAACGAAACGGGACGGTTGCAACTCGGATACACCAAAGTCTATTTTGCCGTCACCGACAAGGACGGAAATTTTATTGGCAACGCGACGTTAAGCGCCTTTCCCGAAATGGATATGGGCATGATGACACATTCTACACCCCGCTCCGAAATTACAAAAGTGGCGGATAAGCCGCTTTACGAAGCGCACTACGCCTTTCTGATGTATTCGGGACAGGGCGATGGCACGTGGTATTACAACCTCGAATATACTGTTGGCGATGTTTCGCACAGTTTTACTGACGTAGTGATTGACGTCCGGAATGTCTTTCGTCCCGACGGCGCAACGGCGCGCCGGATCATACAGTCGGTTGTGAGTGTCGACGGCAGCGGAAAACGATATGTCGTCGCGCTTGTCGAGCCGCAGCGCCCGAAGGTGGGAGCCAATGAAATCACCGCTTACATCTACGAGCGTCAGGATGCAAACACCTATCCGGCGGTAACAAATTTCAAGTTGAAACTCGACCCGCGTATGCCTTCGATGGAAAATCATTCCTCGCCCAACAACGTCGATTTGACTTGGGACGCCACAGGAAAAATCTATCGCGGAACGGTGAATTTTTCCATGACGGGATATTGGAAACTGAATCTGATCCTGCAAAACCAGCAGGATGAAACGCTTTACGGCAATCCTGTCAGCGATGACGTGGAGGCAAGCAGCTTATATTTTGAAGTGGAATTTTAAGTAATGAGGCGTTTTTTATTAACAGGGTTAATAGCGATATGGGGATGGTATCCGGCGTATGCACAACAGCAGGCGCCGGATACGATTCCGTTATCTTTCAATTTGCGGGAAATCGTTATTTCTGCGAAAGCCGGAATCAATCATGACCGGCAGGCAAAACCTGTCGGTTCGGTTGAAGAATACCTGCAAAATTCGGAAAAAATCAACATGATAAAGCGTGGCAATTACGCCTGGGAACCTTCTATAAACAACATGACAACCGAGCGTATTTCCATAACCATTGAGGGTATGAAAATTTTCCATGCCTGCACTGACCGCATGGATCCCGTAACCTCTTACGTCGAAACCGTCAATCTGAGCACCGTCAGTCTTGGCAGCGGCTTTGAGGCAAACCCCAACGCTTCGAACAACATTGGCGGAAGCCTCGACCTGCGATTGAACAAAACAGGGTTTTGCGCCGATGGCTGGGATATCAATGCCCGCACCGGATACGAAAGTAACGGCAACGCTCGGATTTACGGCGCCGATTTATCGTATGCCAATCCGCGTTTTTATGTTAATTCGGGACTTTTCCATCGCCACAGCGGAAACTATAGCGCGGGCGGCAAACAGGAGATTGCCTTTTCGCAATATGCCAAAAATAATTTTTTCACCAATCTCGGTTACGTCGTTGCCGGCGGAAAAGCCATCGAAGGAACGCTGATATACGACCGCGCATCCGACGTGGGTTATCCGGCACTCGCCATGGATGTGAAAACGGCCGAAGGACTGATTTCGTCGCTCAACTATACGGTGGAAAATCCCATGCCGCATTTCTACAAATGGGAAAGCAAGATTTACTACAACAATATCATCCATATCATGGACGACACAAAGCGGCCGGATGTCGCCATGCACATGGATATGCCGGGAAAAAGCCGTACCGGAGGCGCGTATTCTACTTTGAGCGGACGAAGCGAAAAGCATCGCTATTCGTTCAACTGGGATGCGTACTACAATCAATCGTATGCCGAAATGACGATGTATTCCAACAACCCGGGTGAAATCCCAATGTTTATGCTCACATGGGGCGATATCCGTACACTGAACAGCGGTTTGTTCGTTGTGGACGAATACAGCCTCAACAGCAATCAGGCTGTCCGCTTGTCTGCAAAAGCTTCGTTCCAGCGCGACGGCCTGCAGAGCGATTTTGGCTGGAATACCTTGCAAGTTTACTATCCCGGCATGACGCAATACAAAAACCGGATTGCCGGCAATATCGCCGGACGTTACCAATTCAAAAGAAACGGTTGGGAAACGAATGTGAGCGCGGGTTTCGGCAGCCGTGCGCCCTCCGTTTCGGAGGCCTACGGTTTTTACCTGTTCAATACGTTCGACGCCTACGATTATCTTGGCAATCCGCATTTGAAACAGGAGTCGGCAGTTGAAGCAGGCCTTTCGCTGGGATGGGAAAAACGCCCTTTTGAAGCGAAAGCGGAAGTGTCCTGTTTCTATTTCAACAACTATATCATCGGCAAGCCTGAGGCCGGTTTGTCGTATATGACGCCCGGCGCGTCGGGCGTGAAAGTGTATCGAAATCTGCCGCACGCCACGATGCTGAATACAAACCTGCTGCTGAAATACCGGTTTGGGGACTATTTTTTGTGGAACGGCAAAATCATGTATGCCCGCGGGAAAGACAACGCAAAAAACAACTTGCCGCTGGTTGCGCCGTTGAGTTACAAATCTTCACTGAGTTTCGGATACGAAAAGTTTTTTGCCGAAGCAGACGTCACAGGCGCAGCCCGACAAACGCATTTCAGCTCCGAATACGGCGAAGACGAAACAAAGCACTATATCATCGCCAACCTGTCGGCCGGATACAGCTTCAAAATAGATAAGGCGATCTTCAATCTTAAATCGGGAGTGGAAAACCTGTTCGACTCTTATTACTCCACTTATGCCGACTGGAAAAACATCCCCCGAAGGGGACGGAATATTTTTGTGAATTTAGGAATTAATTTTTTATAACTTAAAAGGAGTATGATATGAAAGCATTCAGATTATTTTTGTTTTTATTCATGGGGTTTACCTTGTGTTTGTCATTAAGCGCTCAAGAACCCAAGGATAAAGCGAAAAAGAAAAAAAGCGAAGAAGTGACTTTCACCGTCAATATGTACTGCGAAAACTGCAAAACGAAAATTGAAAAAAATATTTCGTGGGAAAAAGGAGTTAAAGACTTAACGATAGACTTGGAAAAGAAGACCGTGGAAATCGTGTACGATGCGAAGAAAACGACGGAAGAGAAGCTGAAAAAAGCGATTGAGAAATTAGGATTTACGGCAGAAGCGAAGCCCGCCCAGCCATAAGTGCCTTATTTTTTTTGTTATCCAGAAAAACTTCAATACCTTTGCCACTGATTTGACCTACATAGTCAAATCGAAACTGTTGGGGCGGATGTTTGGCGGGCTCCCGCGAATGTTTGGCGGGCTCCCGCGAATGTTTGGCGGGCTCCCGCGAATGCTACGGATAGAATGTTTAATTTAATAAATAACCGTTATGAAACCAAAAGATTATCTTCCCGGGAGGAGACCATGAGCTCCTCACCTACACGGAGAACTTCACCACGAACTTATTCCCGATGCTCGACCGCATCGGGTTCCCGAACGAGGCGCTAATGGACGCGCTTACGCCCCTCACGGCCGCCCGTCAAGAACGCAACGAGCTATGATGGATACGGCACTCGCGGTGAAGGAATATGTGAAGGCGCTGTTCGGGGCAAAGAGCCCGCAATATAAGCAGGTAAACCATATCAAGTTCAGAAGCAGGAAGAACGCATAAGAAAAGACCGTGACAGTGGAAATTCTGAATTCTGAATTTTGAATTAAAAAAACAATGAATTAAGAAACAATAAAAATATGAAGACAAAAAACATTGCATTTTCCGTTCTCCGTTTACCGTTTGCCGTTCTCCTCATCGCGTTAGCGATAGCCGGCTGCAAGAAAGACGACCCGGCGCCCACGCTGGCTGCGGACACGGAAACCATTGCCGCCGCCAACACCGTCGGCACCTATAGCTTTAATGTAACCGGTAACCTTGCGTGGACGGCCGCGGTGACCCCTGCCGCCACGTGGTGCACCGTGGCGCCCGACGCCGGCACCGGCAGCGGCGCGGTGGTGCTGCGCCTCACCGCCAACGTCGCCACCGTAACCCGCGCCGCCACGGTAACCATAGCCGCCGGGGCGCTGAGCCGCGCAGTGGCGGTAACACAAGCCGCCGCCTATGTTATCAACGAAGTGGACAATCCTCCGACCCATGCCGCCAGCAGCTATGTATGGCAGTTTGGCACCAGCACCCTCACCTGGAGCGACGCCATACACATTCCCGACTGCAACAAGGAAACATTCGAGATTAGCTATGACGAGCCCCAGTGCCGGAGCTACACCTATGAGGGGAAGACCTTTTATTATTACAACTGGCCGTATGTGAACCTAAACGCGAATACGTTGTGTCCTTCCCCGTGGCGGGTGCCGACTGGATCGGATTTCGATGCACTCATTACCTGCACTAATGCTGTCGCATTGGCGTCAGCGTGGGGCCGTGGCGGATACGCTTACGGTAGTTCTATGGTCGATGTGGGCACGTACGGTACCTATTGGTCTTCAACGGAGACTTGTATTTCCACCGCGGCCTACATGCACATCAAAAGTAGCTACCGGGGCATGGACCTCGCTTACAAGAACTACGGTCAAGTGGTTAGGTGCGTTAAGTAGTGGCGGCATGCCACGTCGCTACAGGTATGATGTATGAGTTAAGAGTTAAAAAACAATAAAATTATGATAACAAAAAAAATGCATTTGCCGTTTTCCGTTCTCCGTTGGCCGTTGGCCGTTCTCCTCATCGCGTTAGCGATAGCCGGCTGCAAGAAAGACGACGACAAAACCACCGATACCCCGCCCTTAGCCGCCAGCACCCAAACGTGGACATTTGGCGACCAAACGTGGAGCGACGCCATTCAATGCCCCGAATGTAATAGAAAAACTTTTGAAGAAAGCGATACCGAGCCGCAGTGCCGCAACTATGCCGATGCGGAGAGTGGGAAGACCTTTTATTATTACAACTGGCCGTATGTAGATGCAAATAAAAACACGATGTGCCCGTCGCCGTGGCGCGTGCCCACGAGAAAGGACTTTGACGAACTAGTGGGTACTGCGTGTGCAAATCTACTGGGGAAATCATGGGGCTATGGCGGGTACGCTGAAGGCAGCTCCTTGAGCCTCGAGAACTCGGAAGCTGCGTACTGGTCCAATACTGAGATGTACGGATATACTAACGACGCGTACTACATGTTCTACCACAGAATTGGTCTGGGCGTGCATGCCAAAGTCAAAGACGTCGGGATGCAGGTTAGGTGCGTTAAGTAGAATTACGAATTAGCGATTACGAATTACGCGCGTGGGGGAGAGGCCGGGAATGGAATATTTTGACTATATTTGCGGGAAAATTTTAACCGCCACAAAATGGAAAATAAAAGTTTATACCGTAACCCAGGAAACTACCGGAACTTGTTCTGTTATCAGAAAGCAGAGGCGATTTACGATATTACGTGTTTCTTCTGCGGAAAATTTCTCCGGCGCGGCGACCGCACTGTCGACCAAATGGTGCAAGCGGCGCGCTCCGGCAAGCAAAATATAGTAGAGGGCTGCAAGGCATCGGCTACTTCGGCAGAAATGGAAATCAAATTGATTGGTGTAGCAAAGGCAAGCTTGCATGAGCTTTGGGCAGATTATGAAGATTATCTCCGGAAAATATCGTACATCGACCTTGTAAAAGGACGTATCTGGGAAACAGATTCGATTGAGGCAAAGAAAATGTATGAATTGTGCCGTATGCACAACGATGCTGCTTTCTACATGAAAATAGCCATGCCCCGTCCTCCCGAAACCATTGCCAATATTGCTATCTGCCTGCTGCGGCATACAGATTATTTGCTGTTCAGGCTGCTTAAAACACTGGAGAGTGAGTTTCTCTCGGAGGGCGGTCTGCGCGAGCGGATGACGCGTCTGCGCATGGAGGCAAGAGCCAAGAAGAGGTGAATTAGACGTCTGTCGATTAAAGGGCTTAAAGCCTAAAAGCCTTGAAGCCTAAAAGCCTTAAAAAAGCGAGCCCGCGGCCCAGCCATAAATACCATACTGATGGTATTGCCGGAGAGAATCCACCGCCGTACCTTTGCACCTGAAAAATAAATTGAGCTATATGAAAAAACTACGCACACGGATTTACAGCATAAACACACAAATGTGTATGTGCATGCGGGTCGCGCTTGTGCCGGAGTCTTTTTCTATATAAAGGTAATATTATGGTAGGAAAGTCCGGCAGCAGCGCCGGACTTTTTTTATGTAAATAAGTTAAAAATG
>JAITQQ010000057.1 GCA_031288855.1 Prevotellaceae bacterium | reverse complement strand
TCTAAACAGGCCGCCGTAGCGAACGCATGGAAGAAATGGCAAGGCGAGCTGAAAGGCTTGATACGCCTTAAAACAGTAGAAAAGAAACAAGCGCAGGAAGCGCAGTTTGCGGCATGGGCGGCCGATAAACCGGAATACAACACTCTGCTGCCCCGCTTTGCCGAATACTACAAGGCGTGGCAGGAATATGCATTGGTGCGCGACTACCAAACGGAAGCATTCAACGCCATCGAAATCATAAATTATGTGGCGTGGTTTACACTTTTCCTCGATGAGAAAAGCGCCGTGCCCGACACTGTTTTGAAACGCCGGTTACAAGCCCGCACTGCCGATTTTTTTAAAGATTATTCGCCCGCCATTGACAAGCAAATTTTTGTGGCGCTGTTTACCGAATACCTGCAACACATTCCCGAAACCTTTGTCCCGCCTGCGCTGCACGATGAAAATAAAAAATATAAAGAGAATGTGAAGGCGTTGTCAGACACACTATATGCCCATTCCTTGTTTACCTCTCAGGAAGCGGTGGAGCGGTTGTTGCAGCAAGACAAAAACGAAATTGTACAAGCCCTGCTGCATGACCCGCTGTTTATGTGCTACAAGAAAAGAAATGATTTTTACAGGGAAAATGTGGAGAAACCATACCGCACGCTACAGGCTCAAATCGACGCACTATACCATGATTACATGCGCGGGCTGATGGCCTTTCAACCCGGCCGTGATTTCTATCCCGACGCCAATTCCACACTGCGGATAGCCTACGGCAAAGTGGCAGGATATTCGCCCGTCAATGCCGTGTATTACCTTCCCCAATCGACCATTGAAGGCATTATGGAGAAAGACAATCCCGACATCTACGACTACGATATTCCGCAACAATTACGAGAAGTAGTGGCCGCTAAAGATTACGGCCGGTGGGCTGAAAACGGCACTATTCCTGTGGCTTTCATCGCCACCAACCACACCACCGGCGGCAATTCCGGAAGCCCTGTACTGAACGGCAACGGCGAACTAATCGGCATAAACTTCGACCGCACGTGGGAGAGCACCATGAGCGACGTGGAATACGACCCCGAAATTTGCCGCAATATCGCGGTGGATATACGCTACGTGCTGTTTGTAATTGATAAAATAGCCGGTGCGGGTTATTTGTTAGACGAAATGAATTTTGCAATATAACATATCTGCAAGATGGACATACTGTGTAATATATGGCACTGGACAACCAATCACATCGCCCTCCTCCTGATGGCGTTCTATCTGGCGTTGGCCATTTACATCATCCTTATGATGGTGCTCAGCCGGCTGAACCCTGTAAAAACACTGTCGTGGATTGTGGTGCTGCTCACCCTTCCTTACATCGGCATCATACTTTATTTGTTTCTGGGACAAAACCACCGCAAGCGAAAAATGTACAGCCGCAAAGGGATGCGCGACGTGGCCATCATGGACAGTTTAGGCAAGCAACAAATCTTGCAGATTTATTACGCCGAATGGAAAAATGCAAAAAAAATAGAGAAATTTAAAAACACTATCCTGCTGCAGCTCAATAACAGCCGGGCTTTGCTTACATACAAAAACAAGGTGGATGTATATGACAACGGCCCCGACACGTTTGCCGCCATGAAAAAAAGCATCGCCGAAGCGCATTTTAGCATCCATTTGGAATCCTACATTATTGAGGCCGACAACATCGGCGTCGAAATCAAAGAACTGTTGATGCGAAAGGTGCAGGAAGGTGTGGAAGTGCGCGTGATTTATGACGATATCGGAAGTTGGAAACTGCCGAAACAATATGTGTCCGACCTGAAAAAGGCCGGTGTGAAAATATATCCTTTTGCAAAGGTGCGGTTTCCTTGGCTCAGCCGCACCGTGAACTACCGGAACCACCGGAAAATATTGGTGGTTGACGGGCGCATCGGCTTTCTGGGCGGCATCAATATTGCCGACCGCTACGTGGGCGGCGGCGAATTTAACACCTGGCGCGACACCCACCTCCGCATTGAAGGCGAGGCCGTGCACTCCCTGCAAGCCGCTTTCTTGCTCGACTGGTTTTTCGTAAGCAAAAAACAGGTCGGGCAACGCGAAAACTATTATCCTAAATTTGATATACGCAATAAACATTACGTGCAGGTAGTGCCGTCGGGTCCCGACAGCGACTGGGAAAGCATCATGCAGGCTTACTTCTCGGCTATCACTCAAGCCAAAGAACACATCTACATCATCACGCCCTATTTCACCCCGAACGACAGCATCCTCACGGCCATTAAAATCGCCTCGCTCAGCGGCGTAGACGTGCGCCTGATATTACCCGGCAAATCGGACTCCAAACTCACCTACTGGAGCACCATGTCGTACCTTTCGGAACTCATGGACGCCGGCGTGAAAGTCTATCTTTACCAAAAAGGGTTTAATCATTCAAAAATCATCACCATCGACGGATCGTTTGCCGCCATTGGCTCTGCCAACATGGACACCCGCAGTTTTGAACATAATTTTGAAATTACCGCCTTATTTTATGATGAACATATTGCTTCGCAACTCGAAGAACATTTCCAAACAGACATGAAAAACAGCCGCCTTGTGCGCAGCTACCGCTGGGAAAAACGCAGCTATTGGCAAAAACTGAAAGAAGGCTTAGCCCGCCTCCTCTCGCCCCTACTCTAAGCCAGAACACAGACTTTTAGATAATAGACAACATTCATAATTCATAACTTATAACTTATAACTCTCATGCTTCCTCATTTACCGAACTTACAACACCGCAATTCCGGAAACTTTTTTCTGATGGCAGGCCCTTGCGTCGTAGAAAACGAACAATTGTGCATGGACGTTGCCGCGCATCTCGTACAACTTTCCGAAAAATTCAAAATACCCTACATTTTCAAGGCTTCTTACCGCAAGGCCAACCGCTCGCGAAACGATTCGTTCACCGGCATTGGCGACGAAGCCGCCTTGGAAATACTCCGCAAGGTGCGGCGCACCTTCGGTGTGCCGGTGGTGACCGACATCCATTCGCCCGACGAGGCGCAACTGGCCGCCCGTTACGACATAGACGTGTTGCAAATCCCCGCCTTTCTTAGCCGGCAAACCGATATTCTGGTGGCCGCAGCGCAAACCGGCAAGGTGGTAAACATTAAAAAAGGGCAGTTTCTCGCGCCCGAATCCATGCGCTTTGCGGTAGACAAGGTGCGGCAACACAACCCTAATGTGATGCTCACCGAACGCGGCACACAGTTCGGCTACTA
>JAITQQ010000036.1 GCA_031288855.1 Prevotellaceae bacterium | reverse complement strand
TTCGAGAGCCCTTCTTCTTCCCCCTTGTCGTAAGGAATATAGCCGTATTGTTTCATCCATTTCAATCCCCGCTCGTCAAGCATGGCCGAACGTTTCATAGCCTCGTAAGCCAGCGCCTTGTCAAAGCCATCATATCCTTTCAGCACCGCATCGGCCACAACCGAAATGCCGGGATTGCCCACCATACAATCGGTTTCGCACCCCATCAGATGCCACACCGGTAGTTTGCCCTGCTGTTGATAAATAGCCAGCATGGTATTTATCATATCGCTCATCTTTTCGGGATGTATGATGGTCATCAGCGGGTGTGCAGCGCGGTATGTGTCCCACAGCGAAAAGGTGGTATAATTTTTAAACGAGGCGTTCGTATAAATTTTCCCGTCAGCGCCGCGATAATCGTTATTCACATCGCAGAACTCCGACGGCGCAACCATAGTGTGATATAACGCCGTGTAGAAGATACGTTTCATGCGTTCGTCGCCGGTGGTAATGGCGATTTTGCCGAGTTCGTTGTTCCATGCGTTGTCGGCCGCTTGTACGGTTTGCGCAAAGTCCCAGCCGGGAAGTTCCGCTTGCATATTTAATTTGGCGTTTTCGATGCTCACCGGCGACAGCGCCACTTTTACATACAACGTTTCTTCGCCTTCCATGTCGAAACAGGCTTGCCCATACACTTTTTTCGCTTGCAAAGCGTTGCCGGGCTTGTGCGCTGTGGAATCGGAAACGATAAATTGTTTCATCGGCTTAGAGAAAACCGCCGTAAAAAATATGCGTTGGTCGCGCGCCCATCCGGCGGAGTAGCGGTAACCCGACACCACCGTATCGCTTTCCTGTACGATATATCCTTCCACCGGCCTGTCCCAGCATTGCCCGTTTTCCAAATCAAAAACTACTTTGGCGTCGCCCGAAGCGGGGAACGTGTATTTGTGGAAACCGGTGCGTTTGGTCGCCGTCAGTTCCACATCCACATTATAGCGATCTAAATGCACGGCGTAATAACCCGGCTTCACCTTTTCGGTCGAGCGGCGGAACAGGGAATAAAGGCCGGTGGCATAATCGCCCGCCGTGCCTCTGCCCAACGTTACGTCGCCTACGGCGGGCATCAGGTTGATGTCGCCCAAATCGCCGATGCCCGTTCCGCTCAGGTGCATGTGGCTAAAGCCGATAATGGTTGAGTCGGAAATATGGTATCCCGAGCACCAATCCCACGATTGCGGAATGTTCGACGGGCCTAGCTGTACCAGCCCGAACGGCACATTTGCGCCCAGAAACACGTGGCCATGGTCGCCCGTGCCGATGTATGGATTTACATATTGCGTAAGCGATGCCTGTTTTTCAACATTGGTGCATCCTCCGTATGCGGCAAGTAGTGCGGCACACAGCAAAGCAAGGTTAAAGGATTTTATATTATTCATTGGCTTGTCCAAGTTCATGTTTCAATATTTGTTCCAGCACTTCGGCACTGAGACGCCGCCCGATAATTTTCTTGTCCTTGTCGAGCAAATAGACTTGCGGCGTGGAGTACACATTATAATATTCCCTGAAATGCGACCCAATCGACACGTTGTCCTGCTTATCATAGCCGTCCCACACATTAATCCAGTCGAGCTTGTTGTCAGTTACGAATTTCACCCACTCGTTGTATTTATAATCTCCGCATACGCCAAACACCTGCACGCCCTTGTTCTTGTATTTCTTGTACACCTCATAAATTAAGGGCACTTCTTTCTTGCAATGGCCGCAATTGGGCTCATAAAACAGCAACACCAAATAGGGGCTGGCAATGTCGTAAATAGACTCAAATTGCCCGGTGATGCTTTGCAATTTCAGGTCTTTGGCCTGCATGCCGATGAGCGAGTAGCGGTTGTGCTCCACGAAATCCTTAATCTTCTCTTTGGCTTCCCCCTCAATCCAGTCGGCCTTTCCGGTAAGGATGTATTTATCGCCGATGTATATGGCCACCTTCTCCATGCCCATGATTTCGGCTTCCACATACTTGTTGAACAACTGGCTAAACACCGTGCTGTACATGTCGTGGTTTACTTCGGCCAATTTCAGCACGTAGTCAACTTGCGGAATCAACGAATCGGGATTTTGGATGAGTGTTCTGGTAAAATATTCCTCTACACGCGGCTTCAGGATTGGCGTGTAAATAAGCCGCACATCCGAAAAATCAATATTGTCGAAAAAATGATTTTTGTTGAACTGATAATAATGCGCCCACAACAAAGAATCACGCTTCGGCGCATCTTCGGGAATGTCCGGTTCGGGCGCTATGGGCGGGAAGGCTGCCCTTAGAATGGAAGCCAATAATTTCCCTTGATGCTTTTCCCGGTTTACGCTGATGTAATTCTGTACCTCTTTTTCTATAATAGCAATGCTATCTTTAACCGCCTGCGCTTGTGACTCGTCATTCTTGGAACGCTCGAGCAGCCTGTTGATTCTCTTTTGCTGTTGTTGTAAGTTGGCCTGAAAGTCAAGCAGCGCCGTGTTCTCCGGTGATCCTGTAAACTTAAGCGACTCGTAATAATTATCGGCATTCGTATAAATAGAAAAATGTTGCGTCGTGTCGTCGGAAATCAGGAAATCAAGAATCTGCATACCGCCCATGGCAATGATATACATTCCGCCATACAGCGGTTTCTCCTTTTGAAATACGGCATAGCCCTTGCTGTCCGTTACAGCCGTATCAATGGCATACTTGTTGGCGCCCGAATAAATAGCCATGTACAACGTAGTATCTTTCACGCCGTCAACGGTCACTTCAATACGATAACCTTGTCCAAAAATCGCACTTCCACAAAGCAGAAAAAACAGAATGAAAAATGTACCCCTCTTCATGATTGAATATTTTAGGTTACAAAAATAGAAAAATTTGTATAGATTAACAAGAAATCACTGTTTCAAACACCCAATCGGAACTACCAGCACATCATCTTTTCGACGATATGCAAATTGCCCTCCGGTTAAAACCATTAGAAATGACGGCTCCCGCATTTTGCCGGTGTCTATTTTTTCTTTTAGTTTCAAAAGATTTTTGGCTGCTTCTTCTATCTGTTTATTTCCCAGTTTTACTTCAATAGCTCCCCAGCGTCCGTCACGGAGTTGCACGAGTAAATCAGCTTCCAAGCCGCCTTTATCGCGATAGTGAAACACCTCGCCATCGTTATGTTGGGCATAAACGCGAATATCCCGGACACATAGCGCCTCAAACAAAAAACCGAAATACTTGAAATCGTTCAACGCCCCTTCCGGGTTGATTCTCATTACGGCTGTGGCAATTGATGGATCAACGAAATGATGCTTTGGCGAAGTGCGGATGGCTGTTTTCGAGCGCAACGAGGGCGACCATGCGGGTAGGGGCTCTACTACGAAAATCCGCCGGAGTGCGTTGTAATAGGTCAACACCGTCTTGTCCGAAATGTTAATTTCCGTTGCTTCCACATCATTTAACAAGGTTTGCGCCGAAGCCTGTGTTGCGATATTCCGGGCAAGCGAACGCAAAAGCAATCGTACCTTGTTTGGATTTTTTTCTACCCCATCAATTCGCGAAATGTCTTGATTGATGATAGCTTCGACGTAATCAACAGACATTCGTAGCGCCGTTTTGTCGGGCTTATTGACGGAAGCCGGAAAACCGCCGCGACAAATTGCAAAGGCTATGTGCTCAATATCCAAATTCGACACGCTTTCTATATCGTGTTTTCCATTAAACAAGTCGGCCAGTGAAACCGTCCCGTTTGATTCTTTCGACTCGTACAAACTCATCGGACGCATCAACATGCGCGCAAAACGCCCTGTTCCCGTGTGAGCCGTAACATTATCGGCAGGAATAGCCGAGCCGGTAAGAATAAATTGACCCGGTTTACCCCGTTTGTCGACCTCAAACCGAACGGCATCCCAAAGTACCGGCGACATTTGCCATTCATCAATCAATCGGGGATTTTCCCCTTTCAGCAATAACGAAGGCTTCGTATCTGCCATTTGTTGATAGGAATGTGCATTATCAGGGTCTTGCATAAACAGCGCGCTTTTTGCTACATTAAGCGCCGTACTTGTTTTTCCACACCATTTTGCACCTTCAATTAATACGGCGCCCATAGTCGCAAGCGCCTGCTGAAGCTCCGCATCACAAACCCTTTGTAAATACTTATTGTTATTCATATTTATTGTTTTATCACCGCAAAG
>JAITQQ010000007.1 GCA_031288855.1 Prevotellaceae bacterium | reverse complement strand
CATTTATCTATTTATTTAATCGTTGTGTTTTGATATTGTTCTCCAATAATTTTAATTCTTGCATATCTTGTTCGTCAGCCTGTTGCAGTTCGTATTGTTTTCGTTGTTCATTGAATTTTTCATAAACTTTTTCTACATATTCTTCCATTTCCACATTGCTTATGCTACCTTTTCCGACAAGTAACGCTTTCTTATTAAATGTAATAATATCATCAACATTTTCTCGCCAAAATTTCATGGTAATATCTTTACGGTCTTTGGCTTGAAATTCGGCAACTTCCAAAAATATAATAACCAAGCGATTCAAGCTGTCTAATTCTTCTCCGGTCAGGTAGTTTTTAGCGATGTAAATATCCTGCTTGCGAACGATTTTGCCTTTCCAACTCGTCAGCGCCATATTCGGTGCATCGGCATCGGCACGTGAAACAACGATTTCGGCAGCGGTTTTTCCTGCTACAGCGTACAATAATTTGTTTTGCGTTTCGGCAAAAAACATTTGCGTGGCTTTATCTGTGGCATCATAATCGCTTGATAAGGCGAACAAATCTCTGACTTTTTGATAAAAACGTTTTTCCGAAGCACGAATATCGCGGATTCGTTCCAGAAGTTCGTCGAAATAATCGGGACGACCGTCAGGATTTTTCAATCGTTCATCGTCCATCACGAACCCTTTTATCATATACTCTTTCAGGTTCCGGTTTGCCCACTGGCGAAATTGTGTGCCTCGTTTACTTCTTACGCGAAATCCTATGGCAAGAATTACATCCAAACTGTAAAAAGTAACGTTGTATTGTTTACCGTCAGCGGCAGTTGTCAAGTAATCCTTGACAACTGAATTTTCATTTAGTTCTTTATCCTCCAGTATATTTATTATATGCAAACTAATATTTTGTTTCGAGGTGTCAAAAAGTTCGGCAAGCATTTGTTGATTTAGCCACACATTGCCGTCTTTTGCCATCAGAGAAACGGAGGTTTTTCCGTCGTCGGTGTTATAAATGATTATATTGTTCTTTCCCATGAACTTTATTTTAATCCTAAATCTTCCAATTTTTTAATATTGCTTTTTTTATTGTCATATCAAAATATATTTTTATATTTACTTCTTATCCAAAAAGCCCATAAATTCCTCCAGCGAACGTTGCAACACTTCTTTCGGAATCAATTGACGTTGGTATTCGGCTACCATTGTCGGGCTTAGGCTGCGGCTCATGGCATACTCTACTACACTGTGGTCGGTTTCCCGGCAGAGAAGTATCCCGATACTTGGATTTTCGTTACTGCGCCGCACATCGCGGTCGAGGGCTTCGAGGTAAAATTCCAGTTGCCCCATGTATTCAGGTTTGAACTTGGATGTTTTCAATTCAATAGCGACTAAGCACTGCAAGCCCCGATGAAAGAAAAGTAAATCCACTTTGAATATAGAACTGCCTACTTGCAAGGAAAATTCCTTATCTACAAAAAGAAAATCTTTGCCAAGTTCAAGGATAAAATCTTTCATATTATCCAGAATACCGCGTTGCAGGCATTTTTCGGAATGCTTCTGTGGTAATCCAAGAAAATCTACGAAAATGGTATCCTTGAGCATTGACGCGGCCTGCGGATAAATCTCTTTCAATCCTTTGGAAAGGTTGTGTTTATTTCCCGTCAGCGATGCAAAAGTATTGTTTTTCAAGCAACGCAATAATTCGCGAGTATTAAGTTTTTCCTTATATGAATAAAATACATAAAAAATTCGTTCTTCGAGTGTCCGACAAGCATCAAGAATCTTAAAGTGATTGGTCAAAGTAGTCAAATTAAGAAAATTGGGAAATTGTGCAATCACTGATTGCACAATTTGTCCAGTCATTGGCCGCACAATTTCATCTGGCGATAATTGTTTTGAAAAACTATTGAGTTTCAATCGTTCTACATATTGCAGGATTTCAGATGAAGAATAGGTTTCATAAAAGGAAATCATATTATAGATATTCCTCCGGCTATATCCCCGCAACGTAGGGTCTTGCGAACGCAGATATTCTGACAATTGCATAACGGTTTTACTGCCCCAAGTCGAACTTTTAAGTTTTGCAGACACAAAAGCGCCAACTTCCCATGCAGTCAGCAAATTTTCATTATTTACCGCCTGCAATGCACGTGAACGGCGCAAGGTTATAATGTCATGCACTTGCGCAAAATCTTGTTTTACAAGCGTGTCATTTGATTCCATACAAAACCGTAGCGTATCTTTTCCTACAAAGATACGCACAATTTATTGAATAGCTAAATTTTAATTGTTAAAAACGCCCTTAATTATCTCCTGTTGCCTAAGAAAAGCAGGATGTAATACACCAATTGCGCCAGCGAGCCCAGCGCCGCAATCACATACGTGTAAGCCGCCCACTTCAACGCATCCACAGCATAGGGTTTCACGTCATACGTCACGATACCGGCATGGTCGAGCCATTTCACGGCGCGGTAGCTTGCATTGATTTCCACCGGCAACGTTACGAAGCTGAATAAGGTGGTGATGGCAAACAAAAGAATACCCGCAAGCAACAAGCCCGGGAAAGAGTGAATAAGAATGATGCCGGCCAGCAATACCCACTGCAGCCACATGGATGCAAAATTAACCACCGGCACAAGGCTGGAGCGCAATTGCAACATGCCGTAAGCCGTAGCATGTTGCACCGCATGGCCGCACTCGTGAGCCGCCACGGCCGCTGCCGCCACGTTGCTCCCGTCATACACGGCAGGGCTGAGCGCCACGGTTTTCGTCACCGGATTGTAATGGTCGGAGAGCACGCCTGCTGAACGGGTCACCTGCACATCGTTGATGCCGTGGTCACGCAACATTTTTTCGGCGATTTCGCTACCGGTCATCCGGTTATTTACCGGCACTCCGGAGTATTTTTTAAATTTATACTTTAACCGCGCACTAATGATATAACTCAACAAGGCAAATACACCAAAGATGATGTATGACATAAGATAAGGATTCGATTGCATCATGGTTTCCATAACATTTATATTAAAGTTCGTATTTCAATAATTCTTCGACTGCGCGCATGGCCATTTCGTACTCAAACCCGCGCCCCAACGCAAAGCGCAATAATTTAATTTTACGGTTGGCGAGCGGAACGGCCTTCAGGCTTTTCTCCTTATGCGACAACAAACATGCCAAAGTTCTTTCTTGCGTCAATTTGTCAATGCTGCACAGGGCTTCGCGTATAATTTCTTCGTCAATTTTCTTATCTTTTAACGCTTTACGGATTTTCACCACACCCCAACAAGAGAGTGTAATTTTGTCGTGCACAAACGCTTTGGCATAACGCCGTTCATCTACAAAGCCGCCGGATTGCAATTGGGCAATGATTTTCGAGGCCTCGCCGGGCGCAAATTCCCATTCCGACAGCTTCCGGCGCACATCGGCGATGCATTTTTCCGCCCGGCTGCAAAGATGCTGCAAACGCGACAAGGCCTGTTCCGGCGCTATTTTAGAAGGCATAACTTTTTCGTTTAACTAACCAATATAACAATTTTTGCCGAATAAAAAATGCATTTTAGCAAAAAAATGCAACTTAAAAAGCGCAACTTGCCATTACAAATCTGTTTTTATCGTTTAAATCTTTCTTTATTTGAATATTGAAAAATCCGGCTGCACGAAACACTTCGGCGGTGGCTTCGGCTAAGGCTTCATTGATTTCTACGAGCACAAAGCCGGCGGGGGCAAGGTATTGCCGGGCGACAGACGCAATGGCGCGATAAAACACCAGCGGGTCGTCATCGTCGACAAAGAGCGCCAGATGCGGCTCGTAACGAAGCACGTTAGGTTGCATGAGGGCTTGCTCGGAACGGCGTACATACGGCGGATTCGACAAAATGGCCTGCACGGAAGCAGGGGCAAGATGGGCAGCCAACACTTCTTGTTGTTGCAAAATGTCGTACGAAAAAAAATCGATTTGGGTGTGGTGGCGCTGTGCGTTGATTTGCGCCACTTCCAGCGCTTCTCTCGACACATCGCATGCCGCCACCGGCACGGCCGGCAACTGCGCCGCTACCGACACGGCTATGCAGCCGCTGCCGGTGCACAGGTCGAGCGCTTTCACCGGTTCGCTTTTGTGCTGTAATGTTCGTAACGTCTGCACGGCTAACTGCACCAACTCTTCCGTTTCGGGACGCGGAATGAGCACCGACTCATTCACCATAAACGGCAATCCGCAAAATTCCGCTTCACCGATGATATACTGCAAAGGTTTGCTCGCCAATAAACCGTCAATCCCCGCCTCGATTTTCTCGACAAGGTTGTGGGAAAGTTCCTGCCCGGAACAGGCGTAAAGTTGCGCACGCGACAAGCCCGAATAGTGCTGCAACAATTGATACGCCAACACCCGCGCTTCCTTAGCCGGATAAAGCGGTTGCAGCTTTTGGGCGCTGCGAATTACAAGGTCTGAAATGCGGGGCATGGCTGCGCGGTATCAGTGCAGGCTGTTTTCAATCAATAGCGAAAAAGCCTCCGTAAGGCTCATGCCGGCAGCGCGGATTTGTTGCGGCACAATGCTCTGCTCGCTCATGCCGGGCACCGTGTTTATTTCCAGAAAATAAATTTCCTCATCCCGCACTATGTAGTCGATGCGCACTACGCCTTTACAGCCCAAGTAATCATAAATCAAGTCCGACTGCGCACTGATGCGGCGCAACAATTCAGGCGTAAGTTCCGCCGGCGTGATTTCCTTGCTCTGCCCTTTATATTTTGCAGCATAGTCGAAAAATTCATTTTGCGAAAAAATTTCCGTCACCGGCAGGTTCAACGTTTTTTCCGCCGTTTTAAATACGCCCTGCTGCAACTCGCGCCCCGCAATGTATTCTTCCACAATGACCGTATCGCTTTCGGCGAACGCATCCTCAAAGGCGCGTTTCAATGCTGCGGCCGATTTTACTTTCGTCACCCCGCAACTACTCCCGCCGGTATTGGGTTTTACGAACACCGGGAAACCGAGTTGCTGTTCCAATTCATCTGCCTTCACCGGGTCTCCTTTGCGGAAATAGCGTTCTTTCGCCATGCTCACGCCGGCGTCGCGTAGAAAGCATTTCGTGGCATATTTGTTGAACGTGAGCATCGACACGAAAGCGCTGCACGACGTGTAGGGCACGTGCAGCATGTCGAAATACGACTGCAACAAACCATCTTCGCCCGGCGTGCCGTGAATGACAATAAACGCCACATCAAATTTTATTTTTTCGCCCTGGCAGGTAAAGCTGAAATCCGATTTGTCCACTTCCGCCACGTCTTTCCCTTCATTCAACTGCACCGCCCAGCTCTCGCCCATCAACAGCACTTCATAGACGTTGTAGCGCGTCTTGTCGATATTTGCACTCACCTGTTTTCCGCTGTTTACCGACACTTCAAATTCCGAAGAATTGCCGCCGTAAATCACCGCAATATTTTTTTTCATATTCCAAAAGTTTTGCTTGTTAATTTTCTCTTTTCACTACGTAGTTCCGCCATTTTTCGAGCACTTGTGCAAAGTCCGGCGGCAGTTCCTGTTCGAATATCATTTCTTTTTGCGTCACCGGATGCACAAATCCAATCAAGCGGGCATGCAAAGCCTGGCGCGGCATGATAGAGAAACAATTATCCACAAACCGGCGGTATTTGCTAAACGCAAGCCCTTTCACGATGCGGCTTCCGCCGTAGCGGTCGTCATTAAACAGCGGATGCCCTATGGAGTCCATGTGTACGCGAATCTGGTGCGTGCGCCCTGTTTCGAGGCGGCATTCAATTAACGTCACGTAGCCGAAGCGTTCTATTACTTTATAGTGCGTTATTGCATTCCGGCCGCCTTTTTCCTCAGGCACCACGGCAAAGCACAAGCGGTCTTTCGGGTGACGGCCAATCGGCGCATTCACCGTGCCTTCCTCCTCCTGCACATTGCCCCACACCAACGCCTGATATATCCGTTTTGTGCTGTGCACGTAAAACTGCGCCGCCAGCGCCGCATGGGCTTCTTCCGTTTTTCCGACAAGAAGCAATCCCGATGTATTTTTATCAATGCGGTGCGCTAAAATAGCATCCTCATCGGGCATATCTTTCAAATAATATTTTAGTGCATTCAGCAAAGTGCCGGTATAATTGCCGTGTCCGGGATGCACCACCATGCCCGCCGGCTTGTTGATGACCATCACCCGGTCGTCTTCGTACACCACATCAATGGGAATATTTTCGGCCAATATTTCCAATCCGCGGCGGCGGTAGGGCAGCACAATACTGATTTCATCAAGCGGTTTGACGATATAATTGGAACGCTCTACCCGCCCATTGACCAGGATATAATCGGATGCTGCGGCAATTTGCACACGGCTGCGCGAAGTGTCTTCGAGGCGTGCCGTCAGGAAACGGTCGAGGCGGACAGGCCCCTGCCCTTTGTCAACCGTAAAACGAAAATGTTCAAAAAGGGGCTGCTCTCCAAAACCCTCCAACTCGTCATCCAAAAAGTCATCATCAATATCCATCGTAGTAAGCCAATCTTGTGCACTATTCATCAATTCACAATTAGTTTTTGCGAAGTTTTTACGGTTTCGTTTTCTATGACACGTACAATATACATGCCAGCCGCCAGGCCCGACACGGAAAACATGCCGCCGTCGGCATAGCCTGTGCGGTGTTTGCGACCGCTCATATCAAAAATTTCCACCCGTTGGCGGGGCGTTACAATGCCCAATTCTTCGTTTTTCAGGTTTCTGATGGTTATCCAGTCGAACGCCGGATTGGGATAAATAAAATATTCGTCGGGCACTGCCGCAGCGCCGGGCACGGCGACAGGCGGCACATGGTCATCCGGAAATTTTCCGGATCGGTTGAAAATAGGGCGGATCATCAATGCGCCGTCATAAATTGATTCATACCAACTGCCTGTAGCGCCCAAGGCATACAGGTTTTTCCCCTTGTTCGGCGTATTGGCGTCAAAACCGATGTTTAAAAACACTTCCGATGTTTGTATCCAGCCCACGTAGAACACCTGGTTGCGGGCTATCGGCAACGGTTTGTTAAATTTATACGCCACGTATTTGTTCAGGCTGTCGCGCACTTCCGGCTTGTCGTACTTACCCTGCCATAATATGTTTCCGGGCGCGCCGCCGTTGTCATCCCACACGGCGATATTGAACGATTTGAGGTTGGCGCTGTCTTTCGCCATGTTGAAATACATGTACACGCCGTGCAGCGAATCGGTCATTGTCGACAAAGAAGTAAATTGCACGGCCACCCGCCCGTTCGACGTGCCGTAGCCAAACAAGCCGTAACCGTTTTCGGCCGAGCCGTCGTCATAAGCATAGTAGTCGTGAAATTCCTGTATGTATTTTGTAGTATCGTTACGCCGCAAGGCTTCGCGCAAGGGGCTGATCTCGTTGTCGAACACCAAATAGCTCGAAATTTCGAA
>JAITQQ010000151.1 GCA_031288855.1 Prevotellaceae bacterium | reverse complement strand
AATTTTCCGAATACGGCGCTCATTAATTTTTTTGAGAAGAATGGGCTTCCGCTTGTGGTGGAGCGCGGCGAGCGGGTGTATCCCGCTTCGCAAAGTGCGTGGGATGTAGCCGATACGCTCATACGGTGGGCTGAGCGGTTGGGTGTGGACATACAATGCCGCACGGAAGTATTACAACTCAAACAGGCAGGCAACCGCATTGAAGCGGTGGTGGTCAAACAGAACAACAATACAACAATGCTTACGGCCAATTCGTTTGTGGTGGCTACCGGCGGGCTTTCTTACCCGGCCACCGGCTCTACCGGCGACGGCTTTCGTTTTGCACAGGACACTGGGCACGCCGTTGTTCCGCAGCGCCCCTCGTTGGTGGGTGTTCATGTTGCGCATCATCACCCTGCACTGTGCGGGCTTACCCTGCGGAATATCAACCTTGCGCTGATGATTGACGGCAGCGTATCCGACGAAGAATTCGGCGAACTTTTATTTAGTGAAACCGGCATTGAAGGGCCGGTGATGCTGCGCCTGAGCCGCCAAGCCACAGATGCGTTCCTTCAACATAAAAAAGTAGAACTTGCGCTAAACCTGAAGCCGGCTGTGCCGGTGCTGCAATTGCAACAACGTGTGTCCGGAGAAATTGTGGAAACGCATAGCCGCACCGTTGAAACTTTGTTGCGAAAATTCATACCTGCGCAACTTGTCCCGGCCTTTGCCGCAGCTGTGGGATTACCCACAACCCGGCAACTTGCCGAATTGCGGCTATCCGCCATTGATAAGATAGTGTTTTTTCTTCAATGTTGGAAAATGTCCGTTACCGGTATTCAGGGCTACGAGCGGGCTGTGGTTACTGCGGGCGGCGTGAGCCTTGGCGATATAGACCACAAAACGATGCGTTCGCGCAAGGTGGAAAATTTGTTCTTCGCCGGCGAGGTCATCGACCTTGACGCCGACACCGGCGGCTACAACCTGCAAATTGCGTTTTCCACAGGCTACCTCGCCGGTAAAATGGCGGCGCAATGTGTGTAGTGAATTAAAGCCGTTCCGATAATGCTTTGCCGGTATAGGACTTTGCACAGCGCGCCAAATCTTCCGGCGTGCCTGCAAATACAAGTTTTCCGCCGTGTTCTCCACCGCCGGGCCCGAGGTCAATCACCCAGTCGGCGCATTTAATGATTTCCATGTTGTGTTCCACCACTATAATAGAATGTCCGTGCGAAATAAGGGAGTTGAACACGTCTAACAGCCGTTTGATGTCGTGGAAATGCAAGCCGGTAGTGGGCTCGTCGAAAATAAATAAGATGGGGCCAACGCCGGTATCTTTACCGAGAAAAGAAGCCAATTTCACGCGTTGGCTTTCACCTCCGCTCAGCGTACTGCTTGATTGTCCCAACTTGATGTATCCCAACCCCACGTTTTGCAACGGTTTTAACTTGTCGGCGATTTTTTTTGCGGTGTTTTCCTTTTGTTCCGAGAAAAATTCTATGGCTTGGTTTACGGTAAAATCGAGCACGTCGGCAATGTTATAATTTTTGTAGCGCACTTCCAGAATGTCGGGTTTAAAGCGCTTGCCGCCGCAGGCTTCGCACACCAATGTGACGTCGGCCATGAATTGCATTTCTACTGTTATCACGCCTTCGCCCTGACATTCTTCGCAGCGCCCGCCGTCGATATTAAATGAAAAATGCGAATGGCCGTAACCGTTCAACTTCGCATAAGGCTGCTCCGAAAATAATTTTCGTATCTCGTCGTAGGCCTTGATATACGTGATGGGATTGGAGCGCGACGATTTCCCGATGGCGTCCTGGTCAACCATTTCCACGCGTCTGATGCGCTTTATCTCGCCTTGCAGATTATCGAAGCGTCCCGGCTTTTCGCCCATTTGGTTGATGTGCCTGCTCAATGCCGGATAGAGGATGCCTTTCACCAACGACGATTTGCCTGAGCCGCTTACGCCGGTCACGGCCACCAATCCTTCGAGTGGAAAACGCACGTTGATGTTTTGTAAATTGTTTTCGCGTGCGCCTGTCACCTCAATATAATTCCGCAGTTTGCGCCGTTGTTTCGGAATGTCGATTTTTTCCGTTCCATTCAAATACGCCAACGTGAGCCCTGCTCCGTCTTTTCCGGTGGGCGGCCCGGCGTATACGACTTCTCCGCCATGCCGTCCGGCCAGTGGGCCAATGTCAATAATGAGGTCGGCGGCGCGGATGATTTCTTCTTCGTGTTCCACCACCAGTACCGTATTCCCAAGGTCGCGCAGTTGCTTCAGCACTTTTACCAATTGTTGCGTGTCGCGCGGGTGCAGCCCGATGCTCGGCTCGTCGAGGATGTAGAGCGAGCCCACCAAACTACTGCCCAACGATGTGGCCAGATTGATGCGCTGGCTTTCCCCGCCGCTCAGCGTGTTCGACAAGCGGTTCAACGTAAGATAGCCCAACCCCACATCCAACAAAAATTGCAAACGGTTGCGTATTTCAATCAAAATGCGGCCGGCTACTTCCTGTTCGTAAGCCGTCAGTTCAAGGCTTCGCATAAAATGATGCAACGCCTCTGCCGACATCAACACCAGCTCGCTGATTGTTTTGCCTGCTATTTTCACATAGCCCGCTTCCTTGCGCAGGCGCGAGCCCCCGCAGTCGGGGCAAGTGGTTTTGCCCATGTAGCGGCTCAGCATCACACGGTATTGTATTTTATATTTGTTGGCTTCCAACATGGCAAAAAAATCGTGCAGCCCGATAAAATATTCGTTTCCTTGCCACAGCAATTTCCGTTGCGCCGCCGTCAATTCCCGGAAAGGTTTATGTATCGGTATGTGTACCTTGCCTGACACCTGCACCAATTTTTCTTTGTAAGCCTTCATGGTTTCCCCGCGCCAGCACACAATCGCATCATTATAAATCGACAGGCTTTGGTCGGGAATTACAAGGCTTTCGTCAATGCCAATCACGCGGCCGTAGCCCTCGCATCGCGGGCATGCGCCAATGGGGTTGTTAAAGCTGAACAAGTGCTCGGTGGGCTCTTCAAAAGTAATTCCGCCGGCCTCGAAATGCATCGAAAACTCGCGCTTCACCTTGCCGTCGGGACTTTCTACCATGCACACTCCGTTGCCTTCTTCCAACGCCGTTTGTACCGAGTCGGCCACACGGCTCATGGCTTCCGCGTCGTTCGAAGCCGTTATCCGGTCAACCAGCAAGCGGAAAGTTTTCTTCTTGTGCCGTTCTATTTCCGGCAATATTTCTTCCACACGATATTCCGCGCCGCCGGCTTCAAGGCGCGTGAATCCTTCGTTTTGCAGCAAGGTCAATTTTTCTATCCATCCCATTTTTCCCTGCATCACGATGGGCGACAAAATGTAAAGCCGCGTGCCCGCAGGCTGCGCTGCAATAAAATCAACCACGTCGGTTACGCTGTGCCGCTTCACCTCTTCGCCCGAAACCGGCGAAATGGTGCGCCCGATGCGGGAATACAGCAATTTCAGATAGTCGTAAATTTCGGTGGTAGTGCCCACCGTAGAACGCGGATTGCGGGTATTCACTTTCTGCTCAATGGCGATGGCCGGCGGAATGCCTGTGATAAAATCGACGTCGGGCTTGGTTACGCGCCCAAGAAATTGGCGGGCGTAGGCCGAGAGGCTTTCCACATAGCGGCGTTGCCCTTCGGCAAAAATAGTATCAAATGCCAGCGTCGATTTGCCCGAGCCCGACAAACCGGTAATCACAACCAACCGCTCACGCGGAATTTTCACCTCTATATTTTTGAGGTTGTGCAGCCGGGCGCCTTTTACATGAATGTGTTGTTGTTCCAAAGTGATAAAAATGATTTGCAAAGATATGAATTTCCTGTCAATTATTTGACCTTTCTAAATTCTTTTTTACCTTTGCATTTCGATTTGACTACTAAGGTTAAACACA
>JAITQQ010000124.1 GCA_031288855.1 Prevotellaceae bacterium | reverse complement strand
TTACAGTTTTCCGCAAAATTACTCCTCAAATCAAATCAAAAAATCAAAGAACGCCTATATATAACTATAAAAGAACTTATTACGAAAAAACTAAAAAAGTTAACGCATCAGTAGAGATTTATAACTCATTATTAAAATAAGAGCGTTAATCCCACCGAATAGGTTTTGTTGAGCGGGTAGAGCCTGCCGTTTTCGCTATCGGGGTGCTCGGGATCCACAAATTTCACGCCGGTAATGGTAAACAGGTTGTAGGCGTTTACAAATACCCGCAAGCCTATGTCCAAGGCTTTTATTTTCGGCAGGGTGTAGCCAAGTTCAATACTTTTGAGCCGCAGGTAAGCGGTACTCAGGCGGTTGAAATCCGAATTGCTGATCGGATGATGTCCGGTATAGCCGTAGTAGCCGGTAATCCATGCTGTGGCGGGGTCGTAAGGGTCTGCCAGCGGGTCCACCGGATGCCAGCGGTCGAGGAATTGTACCAGCGCACCGCCTCCGTTGTATCCCCAGATGGCATACAGGGGCTCCAGATACTGCATAGAGCCCAGGGCAGAGCCTTGAAAGAGGATGTTCAGGTCAAAATTCTTGTACGCCACATCCAGGTTTAGGCTGTAGTTGAGCCACGGGATTTGGTTGAATGTGTAGGGATGCTCATCCAAGCCGTTGATTTCGCCGTCGTCGTTCCAGTCTTCATACTTGTAATCGCCGGGCAGCACGCTAATATCTTTAAATATGGAATGCGACCGGATGTCTTCCCACGAGGTAAAGCGCCCGGCGCCCGTATAACCGAACTGGATGCCTTGATAGCGGTTATTGAGGTTGTCGTTGCGCCATTGGTCGTAAGCGTTCGCCCAGGGGCCTTTTTCCGAAGCGTAGAGGTACATTTGGCGGGTGATGGTGCCGATGGCTTTTACCTTGTACGTCAAACCGCCGATTTTGTTTCTGTGCGACAATTCCAGGTCGATACCGAAGTGGCGGTCGCTGTTGAGGTTTTCCCGCGGAGCGGTAGCGCCTACTACAGTGGGAAGCCCGCCGGTGTTGCGGGAAAAGAGCCCCTCGCGGCGGCGGTCAAAGTAGTCGAACGAGAAACCGAACAGGCCGTTCCACGCTTCAAAATCCACGCCGATGTCGAAGGTGCGCGACGTAAACCACGTAATAGCCGTATTGGGAATAGGGAGCGTGGCGACGCCATACACAAATTTATTGTCAAAGATGAAACCGGGCGCATACTGGTTATAATATCCTTTCTCCGCATTGCCGCCGGTAGCGGGATAGGTATAGCCCTCCATCCAATCGTATTGCAGGTCGCCGTCGTCGCCCAATATCCCATACGAGGCGCGAATTTTCAGTTGGTTGACAAACGACAGGGCGGAAATGGATTTGAAGAGCGGCTCTTCCGACACGCGCCATCCGACCGACGCCGAAGGAAAGAAGCCCCACTGATGCCCGGAGGCGAATTTCGACGAGCCGTCGTAGCGGAATTGCACTTCGGCAATGTAGCGGTTGGCATAGTTGTAGTTGAGCCTGCCTATCAACGCGGCATTGGCCAATTCATAAATATCGCCTAAGCCGCTGTTCATGCCGCCCAACTGCCCTCCATCCACGCCGGCAAACAGGTAATCGATAGGAAATGCCAGGTCACGTTGCGCATAGAAGTTGTCGCCCTTGCGTTGTTGGGTTTCCCAACCCACCACGCCGGCCACCTTGTGTTCGCCGAAAGCGCGGTCGTAGTTGAGCACAAACTGTCCCAACACTTGTTGCGTGTCATAAAATGTGCGCTGCATCCGGTTCGGCGAACTTGGGCCATACAACTTTTGTTCGTAGGTTTGGGTAACCTGATTATACGCATACTGGTAGTATTCCTTGCGGAACGCCTTGTTGTCGTTCATCCGGTAATCGTAGCTGAACAGCGCCTTTGCCGACAAGCCTTGCAGCAAGGGTGCAATCGTGCCGAAATCGTAATTCAGCGCAGCCGACGACTGGAAATATTTTTGATTGGCTTGCCGGTAACCCGACACGTCGGCCGTCATCATGGCCACTGTGTTGTCTTGCAGGTCGAGCCCTTCATAGCTGAGCAGGGTTTGTCCGGGGTCGGCGTAAGCCGGATACAGCACGCCTTGCCGCCAAAGGTTGCGAATAAGTGTAATCGCATCGAAATAGGGCGTATTGCGCCGGTCGAGAATACCGCTCAGGTTAAGCTCAAACGTCAAGCCTTTGGTAAGGCGGGTAGTAATGTTGGAACGCAGGTTGGTTTTGTTGTAGTTCAAATCGCCCGATTTGAAAAAACTTTCCTGAAAGAAGTAGCCCATACTGATGTAGTATTGCGTTCTTCCGCTGCCGCCCGATATGCTGACGTCGTGTTGCATTTGCGGCGAAAAATCGGAAAACACCAGTGAATTCCAATCGGTGGTGCGGCGCGTGCCGTTGCGGAAGGCTTCAAACATTTCGGGGGTATATACGATATTCCCGCCATTCACATTATTCATGCTCCTTTCGTTATAAAGGGTCATGGCGTCAAAAGCGTTGGCCAATTCCGGCAATCCCGAAGGCCGCTGAATTGTAAACGAGCCGGTATAAGACACTTTTGTCGAGCCCCTCACCGTGCCTTTTTTGGTGGTCACGAGCAACACGCCGTTGGCGGCGCGTACGCCGTAAATAGCCGCCGAAGCGTCTTTGAGCACCGAAATGTCGTCGATATCGTTGGGGTTGAGTCGCTGAAACTCGCCCATGGTGCGCGGCACGCCGTCGATGACCACCAGGGGAGAGCCCAAGCCGCGAATATCGAAGTTGTTGTTAAACGTGCCCGGCTCGGCGCTTCTCTGCCACACGCGCACGCCGGCAACTTTCCCGGTGAGCATGTTCTGCACATTTTCGTTCTTTGTCCGAATCACTTCAGACCCTTTCACACCCGCCACTGCGCCGGTGAGCGTCACTTTCCGCTGCACGCCGTAGCCCACTACCAGCACTTCGTCGAGCACCCGCTCACTGACGGTTAGCTTCACGTTGATACGGGTGCGCCCATTCACCGGCTCTTCCTTGCCGGCAAAGCCGATGCACGAAAACACGAGTGTAGTATCAGACGGCGCATCGATGGAATAATTGCCGTTCTCGTCGGTTATCACGCCGGTTGCAGCGCCTTTAACGGCAACCATTGCCCCCATAAGAGGCTCGTTCTTAGCGTCGGCTACCGTGCCCGTAACCGTTACGGCCTGCGCCCACAACCATGACGGCGCACTCGCCACAAACAACGTCATGATGCACGAGCGTAACAAGCGGTTTATGGCCGGTTGTTTTTGTAGTATAATATTCATAATTCAGTATTTTAGGTTAGGATTTATTTCTTTACGATACAAATTCTATACCAAATTAATACTACAAACACACAACGCGCCTTTGCCGCCGTTGTAAACGCCTAAGTATAATAGCTATCGAAGAATGCTGCGAACGCAACTAATTAAACATATTCATGGTACGCTCAAGACCAATGGTGGAAAAGGATTTTATCGCATCAGCCGCGCGGGTGAGCAATTCCGGCAAGGCGTTTCGTTCGCTTTCGTCAAACACGCCTAATACATAATCGATTTGCTGTCCTTTCAGAAAGTCGTTGCCAATGCCCATGCGCAGGCGCGCATAGTTTTGGTGTCCTAATGTTTCGTTGATATGTTTCAAGCCGTTATGCCCGCCGTCGCTACCGTCGGGGCGCAGCCGCAGTTTCCCGAACGGGAGCGCCAAATCATCAACAATCACCAGCACATTTTCAACCGGTATCCGCTCGGCCTGCATCCAATAGTTCACGGCCTTTCCGCTAAGGTTCATGTAGGTGGATGGCTTAATTAAAATAAACGTGCGCCCCTTAAACTTTATGTCGGCGCGCGCGGCATATCGCTGAGGGGTAAAAACAGCATTGGACGCTTTTGCCCATGCGTCCAACACCATAAAACCTATATTGTGGCGGGTATCGGCATATTCTTCACCAATATTTCCCAGCCCCACGATCAAATAGTTCATTATTCTAAAAAAGCCGCAACACGTGCGGTTTCACTTATTTTTTCTTTTCTTCCGCAGCGGCGGCGGCAGGCGCAGCAGCGTTCTCCGCACCCGGCTGTTGTCCAAGTGCAGCGCGGGTAGTCTTCACCGAACAAATAATCGTAACCTTCGGATTCAGAATTTGCACGTTGTCATACGCCAAATCGCCCACCACGATGCTTTTTCCCAACGCCAAATCGGTAATGTCGATATTCAGCACATCGGGCAGGTGCTCCGGCAACGCCGAAACCTTTAACCGGCGGCTCACTATTTGCAATTTACCGCCTTGGCGTACGCCTTCGGAATTTCCCGAAATGGCCACCGGCACATCAATGGCTACCGGGCGGTCTTCGCGTACCGGGTAAAAATCAATGTGCAGAATGGCGTCGGTCACCGGGTGGAATTGGATTTCGCGCATGACGGCCGTGTATGACGCACCATCAATATTCAATTTGACCAGATACGCATACGGCGTATAGACCAAATCCTTTAAATCACGCAACACCACCGAAAAGTGAACATTTTTGCCATTGTCGCCATACAGCACACAGGGCACATTTTCTTCTTTCCGCAATTTTTTCAACGCCGCTTTGTTTATAGAAGTGCGGCCGGCTCCTTTCAGTTCAATAGTTTTCATTTTACTACATAGTTAATAAGTGTTACTCAATCCCGATGAAATCGTGATCCCATCGCACCCTTAGCTAAAAGGATTTTAATCAGGAGCGCAAAGGTAGTATTTTTTTTTAACAAATGACACAAAAATGCAAAAGAATACGTAAATTCGCATTAAATTAAAATTTTTCAACAGAATGAACAATATAGATTGGAAATCGTTACCTTTTGGCTACCTGAAAACAGATTACAACGTACGCAGTTATTATAAAAACGGCACATGGAGCGCGTTGGAAACTTGCGCATCCGAATCCGTTTCCTTGCACATGGCGGCCACTTGCCTGCACTACGGACAAACGGCCTTCGAGGGGTTGAAGGCGCTGCGCGGGAAAGACGGCAAAATCCGCCTGTTCCGCCCCGGCGAAAGCGGCAAACGGTTTGCAAGCTCCGCCAAAGGCATCATGATGGCGCCCTATCCCGTCGATCTTTTTGTAGAGGCCTGCAAAAAAGTTATCAAATTGAATGAGCGGTTTGTGCCGCCTTACGGCGAAGGCGCTTCGCTTTACCTGCGCCCCATGCTCATCGGAACGAGCCCGCAAGTGGGCGTGAAACCGGCAGAGGAATATATGTTTGTCCTGTTTGTTACCCCCGTAGGCCCTTATTTCAAGGAGGGTTTCAATCCCATCAAAATGCAAATTGTACGCGACTTCGACCGGGCAGCGCCGCTGGGCACCGGGCGGTTTAAAATCGGCGGAAACTACGCGGCCTCGCTGCGCGCCACCGAACGAGGACACGACGAAGGCTTTAGCTCGGTGCTTTTCCTTGATGCGAAAGAAAAGAAATATATCGACGAAGCCGGCCCCGCCAACTTCTTCGGCATAAAAAACAACACCTACATCACGCCGAAATCAAACTCCATCCTGCAATCCATCACCAACATGAGCCTGCGCGATATTGCAAGGGGCATGGGAATGAACGTGGAGGAACGCGCCATACCGGTGGAAGAACTCGACAACTTTGAGGAAGTGGGCGCTTGCGGCACGGCAGCGGTCATTTCGCCCATCGGCACTATTGTGGATCGCGAAACAGGAAAGGTGTATGAATATTGTAAAGATGGGAAAGCCGGCGCCATCTCTACCCAGCTGTACCGGCATTATCGCGGCATTCAGGAAGGAGAGATAGCCGACCCTGCAGGCTGGAATATCATTATTGAATGATGTGAAAACATATTTCATTATCCCGGTTTTGTTCCTGCTCAGCTTGGCTGCGGGAGCGCAGGGCGAGAAACCCGACGGATTGGTGATGTTCTACAATGTAGAAAATCTGTTCGACCCCGAAGACGACCCGCACACGCAGGATAATGATTTCACCCCGCAGGGGAAAAACAACTGGACATGGACGCGGCTGGCCAAAAAACGCAACAGCATTGCCAAAACGATTATTGCGATTGGCGAGGGCAACGCACCTGTGTTAGTGGGACTGTGCGAAGTGGAAAACCATCTCGTGTTGAAACACCTTGTGGAGCGTACGCCCTTGTCGAAAATCGGATACGGCATTGTGCACCACGATTCGCCCGACCCGCGAGGCATTGATGTAGCCTTGCTTTACCGCACCGATCGCTTCAATGTGCTGCATGCCGGTTTTTACAAAGTCACCTACGATTCGGGCAGCAGCCAGACGCGCGAAATTCTTTACGCCAAAGGGCTGTATGCATGTTGCGACACGCTGCATGTGTTGGTTAACCATTGGCCGTCGAAATTGGGCGGAGAGAAACAGTCGCTGCCCAAACGGATGGCTGCGGCGCGCTGCGCAAGAAGCATCGCCGATTCTATTTTGCAAGCCTCCCCTGCCGCCAACATCATTCTCATGGGCGATTTTAACGACACGCCCGAAAGCATGCCGCTTTCCGAAGGCTTACAAGCCCTGCCGCCGCACGGCAATCCCTCAACCGACAGTTTGTATAACCTCATGTTGCCGCTCGCCGAACGCGGCGAGGGCTCACTGCGTTATCGCGGCCACTGGGAACTCATCGACCAGTTTATTGTGTCGGGGCAGTTGCTTCAACCGCAAGCCACGTTTCGCTGCTCACCCAATGAAA
>JAITQQ010000053.1 GCA_031288855.1 Prevotellaceae bacterium | reverse complement strand
CAAAAAGGCGGGCCGCAAACGTTTTCATTTGAGTTTACGAATAATGGCACGGAGCCTATTATTATTCAGAATGTGGCTGCCTCTTGCGGGTGTACTTCTCCTGATTGGTCTAAAACGCCTATACCTCCGGGAGGGCGCGGTTATGTTAAGGCTACTTATACGCCATCGGCAGTGATGCCGTTCAATAAAAGCCTTACCGTATATTCTAACGGAACGCCTTCACCAACGGTGTTGCACATAAGCGGCAAAGTGGTGGCGCAAGCGCCGAGAGTGGAAGAACAATACCCTGTGGCTGCCGGGGGCGCATTGCGCTTGCGTAAAACTGAAATTTCGTTAGGGCGCGTTGCACAAGGCGCCACGAAGCGAGATTCTGTTGAAGTGATTAACACAGGCGATGAGCCGTTGACGCTTACTTTTACCAAAGTGCCGAAACATACGGTTGTGGAATTGGCGCCGGCTACTTTGCAGAAAAATGAAAAGGGATTTATCCGTACTAGTTTTAATACCGCTGCGGTGAAGCCGCAAGAATGGGGTATTGTGAAATATCCTGTGGGTATTGCGATTAACGGAAAGGCGCAAGACACCCCGCAACTCACCATTGCGGCTACTATTGAAGACGATTTCAGTAAACTCACGCCTGCCGATTATGAAAACGCACCGGTCGTGTCGTTGAAGGAAACTACTTATAATTTTGATACGGTAAAACAGGGCACGAAAGTAACTGCCACGTTCGAAATTACCAATACCGGCAAGAATGCTTTACGCATTTACAAGGCGTATGCCGAATGTGCGTGTTTAAAAATTTCAACGCCCAAGACGGTTAAAGCCGGCGCTACGGCTGTGATTAAAGCCGTATTGGACACGAAGAGCGAAGAAGGAAATAAATTTTATTCGGTTACCTTGTCGACGAACGCTCCCTCGCAAAGCGCACCGGTATTGATGATAACAGGTACGGTGACGAAATAAACATGAATCTTGTTGAAGATAGCGCATTAATCGTCAATAGCGGGGTGGAACAACCCCCAATGATAAACCCAAACGCTGCTGCACTTCTTAAGAAAGTGCCACAGCGTTTGTTGCAAGTACACGAATACGTGGAAGGAATTAAAGCGGGAAATGTGACGATATTGAGCAAGGCCATTACTCTAATTGAAAGCCGGCTGTCTGCGCACCAAGCGCTGGCGCAGCAAGTGGTGGAGGCTTGCCGGGCATACGCCGGAAAGTCGGTGCGCATCGGTATCACCGGTGTGCCGGGCGCAGGAAAGAGTACTTTCATTGAAGCGTTCGGCACATACCTTACGAAAAAAGGACACCGGCTTGCCGTACTAGCTATCGATCCGAGCAGCGAGCGCTCCAAAGGCAGTATCTTGGGCGACAAAACCCGCATGGAAGAGCTGAGCATAAACCCGCATGCGTTTATCCGCCCGAGCCCGAGTGCGGGGTCGTTAGGCGGTGTGGCGCGTAAAACACGCGAGAGCATTGTGCTCTGTGAAGCCGCAGGGTTTGACACGATATTCATTGAAACGGTAGGGGTGGGGCAATCGGAAACTGCCGTACATTCTATGACCGATTTTTTCCTGTTGCTGATGATTTCCGGTGCAGGCGATGAACTGCAAGGCATCAAGCGGGGCATTATGGAGATGTCGGATATGCTTGTGATTAACAAAGCCGACGGTAGCAATATTGACAAAGCGAGTGTGGCGCAAGCCCAATACCAGAGCGCCCTGCGCTTGTTTCCGCTTTCCGAATCGGGATGGGAGCCTAAGGCGCTGATGGTGTCGTCGACCGAAAAAACAGGCTTGGACAATGTGCTGACGCAAATAGAAGCCTATCTTACCTTGACAAAAGGGAACGGCTATTTTGCACGCCGCCGGCGTGAACAGTCGCGCTACTGGATGTATGAAACGATTGACGAGGCGTTGAAAAACGATTTTTACCACAACCCTTCGGTGGAAAGTACTCTGGCCGGCTACGAACAAGCCGTGCTCGACGGAAAAAAAAGTTCTTTTACTGCAGCGAAAGAACTTCTTCAGACTTACTACAAACGGTAATCATTTTTACATATTTCAAATTTGCCAACGCTTTTTCGGTGTGAAACGACAATTGGTCGAAAAGCGTGTGGGTTTTCAGTTGCTCAATAGCGGCATCGGCAGTGATTACACCCTGCTCGTAGAGTAAAATGGTTGCGTACAGAGAATCGTTGGCTACGGGTCCCATTACGAAATCGTATTTTTCTTTGCTTTCAATGCCTCTACGGTTGTTTATCACAAATTCAAGCCAATCTTTGGTGGCTTTTTCGAAAAAACGGACTTTATACGCTTCTGAATGTAAAATGTTTTCGTCTATTTCAAATTCCGATACAACAGCACTTTCGAGCGTTGCGCGGCGTTGTTTTATTTTTGCCCATTTTGCCGACTGTTCAAAACTTGTAGTCGTGTAAAACGCCTGTCCAAAATCGGTATTCGGGCGGCATTTTTGCAAATCGGGTGTTTCTACGCCAACTGTTGAGCCGTGATAGAGTTTCATTTTTTTCGCACTTTAATGAACAAATCTATTTCGTTGAGAATATAATTTTCACCTTGCGTATGCAGCATTTCGAAGGCATCGCGCAAATAATCGAAAACACCATATTTGCGAAAAATAAACAAGGTTTCTTCTGCCGAAAGTTTGGCAAAATCTTTATATTTTTCCAAACAAAATGAGAAAAACAGCAAGATTTTAGAATTATCCAATTTGGCGGATTTTTTTTCTTCTTCAAGTAATTCAAAAATATTTAAACCGCTCATATACCACAGCTTGGCCTCTTCCTGCAAAAGCAGTTTGTAACAGCCGGAAGTGTACAAGTAGGCAAACGCACTCTCGTAATCGAGTTGTTTTTTTTGCATAATTATTTCTACCAACTGCTGCACTTTGAAAGGCATAATTGCCGCTTCGGTATTTGTTTTTTGCTGCTGCATAAGTCACAAATTAAATAATGATTTTGGCATTGCCAGTACAATTAAAGTACAAATATAGTTAAAAATTAAGAGTTCATAACTCTTAGTTCTTAACTCTTAACTCGTCCTCGATGTTCCACACAAAGGCGGAAAGCCCTTGCTGTTCGGCCCGCTCATTCATTTGGCGGAGGCCGTCTAACAACGTGGCCGCCTCGTGTTCCTGAACAACCGCCAACACCGTGCCGTTCTTCGACGGCCATGCGTGCGTGCCGTAATGGGGCTCGCCGTTTTCGCTGCCGCGCCCGAATGTTTCTGTCCAGCGTGTAAAGCCGCGTATGCCTAATTTATCCAAAAGGTCTTCGATGGGGCGTCCCAACGATTGTCCGTATGTTATCAATACTGCTTTCATGTTAATGTGATTAATTCATAACTCTTAGTTCTTAACTCTTAACTCTCCCATGTGGTTTCTACGGCGTTCGATTTGCGTTCTTTCTTCACTTTGCCGATGTTGAAGGTCGAGTAGAGGGCCGGTATCACCAGTAGTGTGAGGATGCTGGAGAACGTTAATCCGCCGACTACCGCAATGCCCATCGGTTTCCATATTTCAGCGCCTTCGCCGCTGCCCACGGCCAACGGAATCATCCCGAGGATGGTGGTGAGCGTGGTCATCAACACAGGGCGCAAGCGCGATTTGCCGGCGGTAACCACCGCTTCGTTGAGCGGCAGGCCGCGTTCGCGTTGCAGGTTGGTGAAGTCCACAATCACAATGCCGTTTTTCACCACAATCCCCACCAACATGATAGCGCCGATCAAGGCAACCATGCCCAGCGAAGTGCCCGTTATCCACAAGGCGAGGAACACACCGGTGAAGGCAAACGGAATCGACAGCATGATGATGAACGGCATGGAGAACGATTCGAATTGCGTTGCCATGACGATATAAACGAGAATGATAATCAACAATAGGAGCGTCAGCATGTCCGTCAACATTTCCTGTTGGTCTTCTACCGAGCCGCTTATTGCGACGCTGACAGTGGAAGGCAGCGTTAATCGTGCGATTTCGGCTTGCGTAGCGGCCGCCACTTCGCCGAGCGCTGCGCCCGCGCCAAGCGCTGCCGACACGGTTACTACGCGCTGCCGGTCCTCGCGTTCGATAACAGGCGGCGTAAAGCGTTCAACCACCGTTGCCACTTCGTTCAAGCGAATCCTGCCTCCGGAGTTGCCGTAAAGGAGAATGTTTTCGATATCGCCAACGGTTGTGCGGAACGTTTCGTCATAACGTACAATAATATTATATTCTTCGCCGTCTTCGCGATAGATTGATGCGGTGAGCCCGTTGATGCGGTTGCGTACATAGTTTGCCGCTGTGACGGTGTTCATGCCGAATTTCGCCAATTTTTCGCGGTCGAAGTCCACTTGTAATTCCACTTTCATGGCTTCGCGGCTTATCTTCACATCGCGTGCGCCCTTGATGCCGCGCATGCGTCCGGCAAGTTCTTCGGCAATGGCGGTGGTTTCATTAAAGTCGTAGCCGAATACTTTTACATCGACGGTATTGCCGCCGCCCATGCCTGCGCCTGCGCCGCCGGAGCTTACGGTGTATTTCACCACTTCGGGGAACTTGGCGATTTCTTCACGCAGTGCGTCGCTGATTTCAGCTTGTGTCCGCGTGCGTTCGTGTTTTTTCACCAGTATCACGCCGTAAGAAATGATATTGACGCCCGAATTGCCGAACAACGCAGCGAAACCTCCCTGGTCGTCGGCGCCGGAACTTACGGAGATGAGCCGTATTTCGGGACACCGTGCCACCATCGCTTTTTCAATGCGGTGCGCTACTTCGGTGGTTTGTTCAAGGTTGGCGTTCACAGGAAGTTCCACCGTAGCTTCAATACGCCCGTTATCGTTTTCCGGCATAAAGTCGGTAGGTACTTGCGTCAGCAGCAGCAGGCTTGCCAGGAATATCGCTAGCGCGCCGAAAATGGTAAACGCGCGATGGTGTACTGTCCAATGCAGCAGCCGTGCGTAGCCGTTGTCGAGGTTGTCCAGAAATTTGTCAATCGGTTTGAAGATGACGCCCATTCCCTTGTAAGAATGTGCCGCGCGGAACATCAACATTTTCGACGAAAGCATTGGCGTGAGTGTGATAGCCGCTATTGTAGAGATAATAATCACGATAGAAACGATCCACCCCAATTGTTGGAACATGATGCCTGCCAGCCCGCCGGTCATCGTGAGCGGCAGGAACACCGCCACGACCGTGAGGGAAGCCGCAAATACGGCCAGCCACACTTCGTTGGTTCCGTGGGCGGCTGCATCGCGCGGCCGCGCTTTGCGCTCGAGGTGTTTCACTACATTTTCGAGCACCACAATGGCGTCATCCACCACCATTCCGATGGCAATGGAGAGCGAACTGAG
>JAITQQ010000069.1 GCA_031288855.1 Prevotellaceae bacterium | reverse complement strand
AACTTGACGAAAAGACGCATGCCCTTTCCAAAAAAGTACGCACGTTTTTGGAAAAACGGTGCTTGTTAACTTGAAATATAAGAGGGGAATTTAAACGGCTATGCGTTCAGCCGTTTCGGAAGGCTTCGGCTCGCTAACAGCGATTTCATTGTGGGCAAAAATTCCGCCACCGTAACGACCCGATTTTGAAAAAATCCCAATAGCATTGGTAAGCTCTACCCAACGCTTCGGGCTTAAAACTAACCGCCCATCAGCATTTTTAACCGCATGGAATTCCATACGGTTAAAATCAGGATTATGAACCTGCTCCCAAATACCTAAAAATTCAAGTGTGTATCGACTACTCATCCAGTTAGACACTACAATCCGGGCATCTAACGTGTTTTTGTAGCCTGCAATATCGGTCAAAGAAATATAATCGGTATTATTCGATGAAATTACCGTAATCTTTGTCCCCTGCACATTAATGGTTTCTTTCTTGCTCATAGCTGTTTCGATTTAAGTGGTGGTATCGTTATTGGGCACAAAGGTAGAAAATAATTATAAATGTTCAAAATCGCATGTCGGACTTCTTCTCGGATGATAGCGCAGGATATTTTGATGCCAGCGTTTCCTGTCCACGTGGGTGTAGATTTCGGTAGTGAGGATGCTCTCATGTCCCAGCATTTCCTGCACCGCCCGCAAATCGGCGCCGTTCTCCACCAAATGGGTGGCAAAGGAATGGCGAAACGTGTGCGGGCTGATGTTCTTGGTAATGCCCACCTGCGCCGCCAACTGCTTAATGAGCATAAACACCATGATGCGCGAAAGCCCCCGCCCATGGAAATTCAGAAAAAGAATATCTTCACATTTAGGGTCAATTTTCCGCAAGGTGCGTTGCGCCAAATAGCGGCTAATCTCGTCTGTGGCGCGCTGGCCAATGGGCACAAGGCGCTGCTTGTCGCCCTTGCCGATAACCCGGATAAAACCATCGTTGAAAAACAGGCCGGAAATACGCAGGGTAATCAATTCGGACACGCGCAAGCCGCATCCGTAAAGGATTTCGAGGATGGCGCGGTTGCGGTGTCCTTCGGGGCGGCTCACGTCTACCGCAGCAATCAGCGCATCAATTTCATCCACCGTCAATACTTCGGGAAGATAAAATCCCAGCTTCGGCCCTTCAATCAGCTCGGCAGGGTTGATTTCCACGCGGTCTTCCAACAATAGGAATTTATAAAAGGCTTTGATGCCGCTCAAAACCCTTGCCTGTGAACGTTTCCCAATACCGCGTTCGGGAATAGCCGCCAGAAACGCGGTAATGTGCCGGTGTTCGACCCGCTCCGGCGGAAGGCCGAACGTGGACACAATAAACGAATTTAATTTTTTTACGTCGCGCATGTACGCTTCTACCGAATTAGCCGACAACGACTTTTCCAAGCGGAGATAATCGCTGAAGTCGCCAATAGCAGCGCTCCATGAACGATTGAGAGATTTGGTATGAGTTCCTTTTTCCAAAATTTAACTATCTTTGTGAGTACAAAAATACAAAAAGATGTCGCTTAAAAAAACAAAAATAGTAGCCACTATTTCCGACAAAAACTGCGTACCCGGTTTTCTACGTCAATTATACCTCTCCGGAATGAATGTGGTACGCCTCAACACCGCCCACCAGAAGCCGGATTCAGCCATGAAAATTATAGAGAACGTGCGGCAGGTATCCGACAAAATTGCTATTCTGATTGACACGAAAGGCCCCGAAATCCGTTTAACCGACATGCATCTCGACACGGGTTTTGAGGTAAAAGAAGGCGATGTGATACGTCTGTCGGGCAATCCGGAAAAATTATCGGGGCCGGAACATTTGTACGTAAACTTCGCCGGCTTTGTGGCCGACGTGCATGTGGGCGCCACCATTCTTATTGACGACGGCAGCCTCGCGATGAAAGTAACGGAAAAAAACGACGACTATCTGGAATGTACGGTGAAAGAGCCGGGCTTCATCATGGGGCGCAAAAGCGTGAATGTGCCGAACACGCGCATCAACCTGCCGTCGCTGAGCAGCAAGGACCGCGAGTTTATCGACTGGGCTATCGACAATGAACTCGATTTTATTGCCCACTCGTTTGTGCGCTGCAAGGAAGACGTGATGGAAATACAAAAGATATTAAACGCCCGCCACAGTCACCTGAAGATTATTGCGAAGATTGAAAATCAGGAAGGGGTGAATAATATTGACGAGATACTAAACCACGTGTATGGCATCATGGTGGCACGCGGCGACTTGGGCGTGGAAATAGCGGCAGAGAAAATACCGGTAATCCAGCGGCAGTTGATTGCCAAGTGCCAGCTGCGGAAAAAGCCGGTCATCATTGCCACGCAGATGCTTCACTCAATGATTGAACACACGCGCCCTACCCGCGCCGAAGTGAGCGATGTGGCCAATGCCATTTACCAACGCGCCGACGCCATCATGCTGAGCGGCGAAACCGCCTACGGCCATCACGCGGTGGAGGCTGTAAAGGTGATGTCGAAAATTGCGTACGAAATAGAGCAGCATCTTCACCCATTGCTCGACATTCACTTGTCGCACGTCACTGCGCCGGTGGCCTACACGTTGGCGCACATGCTGGTTGACGCCACCAACAGCCTGCCGATAAAAGCGCTGATTTGCGATACGCTGTCGGGGCGCACGGCGCGTTATTTGTCGGCTTACCGCCCCAGCGTGCCCATTTTTGCAAAATGTTACGAGCTGCATACCATGCGCGAACTCTCCCTCTCTTACGGCGTGCACTGCTCCATGATGGAAAAGCGGAAGAACAACGACGACCTGGTAAAAGAAGCGGTGAAAACTTTGATAGAAAGTAACGACATCGGCCTCGACGATATGGTGGGCATCATTGCCGGGCGGTTCAACACCGACCGCAGTGCCTCATTCGCCGAAATCAACGACGCACGTCATCTGATGTCGGAGGTTTAAATTACCAAATATTGCAAAAAAATCGGGAAATTCGTGTATCTTTGTACAAAAATGAAAAACATGAATACAATTGTTATTCCGCTTCCTGTGAGTGAAGATGTGCTGCAGCAGATAGACAGATTTGTCACAGCGGAAAAATGCTCCCGGATTGATTTAATCAGTAAAGCTACCATCATGTACATCGACAGGAAACGGCAGTGGAGGGAACTCTTCTCTGAAGGAGAACGGATTGCTGCCCGAGGCAATTTTACAGAAGCGGATGTAATGCGCGAAATTAAAAATCAGCGCCAACAGCCGAGATGAAACTTGTATTAGACACGAATATATTTATTTCGGCTTTCTTTTGGGGCGGAACACCACAAAAAATCATAGAACGAGTTAATAGTGGCATTGATTTTTTATACGTTACGGATGGAATACTTACTGAAATTGCGCAGGTATTGGCTCGACCCAAATTCAATGTAGATAAAACCATTATTACCCGCTTGATAAATGCTATAAGAGAAGTTTCCGTTTGCTTTGCCATAGATGGTGCGGTAAGGGGCGTATGTCGAGATGAAAAGGATGATATGATTTTAGAATGCGGATGGCGTTGTAACGCAGATTACATCATTACCGGAGATAATGATGTGCTGTCGTTGAAAAACTTCAGGGGCGTTAAAATCGTAAAGGCAAGCGACTATCTTCACGCAATCACACTATCTTAATCGGGGCAGTTCACCGTTTTCCGTTCTCCGTATAGCGGCAATAGGGCTGCAAGCCACATTCGGGACATTTGGGTTTCCGGGCTACACACACATAGCGGCCGTGCAGGATAAGCCAATGATGGGCAATTGGCCGCAGGTGCGCAGGAATATATTGCGTAAGCTGTTTTTCGGTTTCTAATGGTGTAGTGGCGTCCGCAAGCCCCAAGCGGTTGGCAATGCGGAACACGTGGGTATCGACCGCAATCACCGGACGATTATAAATGACCGACGCAATGACATTCGCCGTTTTGCGCCCCACGCCGGGCAAGCGCTGCAAGGTATCCACATCCGACGGCACACGCCCCTTAAATTCATCGACCAGCATGGCGGCCATGCCCTGCAAGTGTTTCGCCTTGCTGTTGGGATACGACACCGAGCGGATGTAATCATAAATTTCCGCTACGTCGGCCGCCGCTAATTTTTGAGGCGTAGGAAAACGCTTGAAGAACGGAGGCGTGACCACGTTCACCCGCTTGTCGGTGCACTGCGCCGAGAGAATGACCGCCACCAGCAATTCATAAGGGTTTTTGTAGTGCAGCTCCGACTCGGCCACCGGCATATTGCCGGCAAACCACGCCAATATTTTTTCATATCGTGCTTTCTTCGTCATACGCGTCATCCCAATAAACCGTCGAAATCAATTTCCTCCTCATTGTTCAATACGCAAAGCGCATTATTTTCACATCGGATAGTGCGCGCCGGATATCGCTTCATCAGCGTATAATTGTGCGTAGCCATAATCACCGAAGGGCCTTCCTGCCGGTTAATATCGAGCAGGATATTGATAATGTCGTCGGACGTTTCGGGGTCGAGGTGTCCGGTAGGCTCGTCGGCAATAATAAGCTGCGGATTGTTCAGCAACGCCCGCGCAATGGCCACCCGCTGTTGCTCGCCGCCCGAAAGCTGGTAAGGCATTTTATAAGCCTTCCGTTTAAGCTCCACCTTGTCCAGCACCTTCATGATTTGCTCATTAATCAGCTTGCGGTCTTTCCACCCGGTAGCCCGCAGCACAAACGAAAGGTTGTCATACACCGAGCGGTCGGACAGCAATTGGAAATCCTGAAACACCACGCCCATCTTGCGCCGCAGCATGGCCACATCTCTCGTTTTTAAATGCCGCAAATCATAACCCACCGCCATAGCGTGCCCTTTCAACGGCACAATTTCAGCGTGTATGGCTTTAATGAGGGTGGTTTTGCCACTGCCCACCTTCCCGATAAGATATACAAACTCTCCTTTTTCTATTTGCAGCGTCACTTCGGTCAATACAGGGGTATCCTCTTGGAAAATACTCACCTCTCGGAAATCAACAATAAAATCTGAGTCCATAAGCGGGTTCATTTAAAATCACAGCAAACATACGCAAAATCTTTCACGTAATAAAGTTTTTTCGTAGCTTTGTGCCGTTAAATTCGTTTTATGCATTACCGGAACTTTTCTTTTCTCGTTGTGGTTTTTCTCTCTTCCCTTTCTATCCTTGCCGCACAGGATACGAAAAAGGAGATTAAAAAACTTCAAATATCCGATATGGAGCGGAAACAGCCCGGCTCACAAAAGCCTGTTGGCATTGAAAGAAGCGACATACCCAGAAATATCAAAAAGAGTGGCAATGACGAAGCTGCCCAAGAAGAGCCGGAAAGCGCGAAAACAAAGGGGGCAAAAGGCTCACAAGAACAAGGTGAAGGAAAAGAAGGTAAAGAGGGCGAGGAAAAAGAGAAAGTAAAACAACTCGAAAGTTTTATGTTCGACCAGTCGGTGGTGAGAAACCGGATTTTCACATGGCAGGTAAACCGTTACCTGAACAAGCCGGTGATGGGGCGCATAGATACAACCATCAACGACCACCGCGTCGATTTCCCTTTTTATAAAAAAGACATAGGCGCTACTTATTTGGGCGTGTCGGGCTCGGCCGCCCTGACGCTCGACTATTTTCAACGGCCGGTGCACGAATTTATGTACACCCTTTCGCCTTACGACACTTACCGGTTAACCCCCGACAATATTCAATTCTATAATACACGTGCACCCTACACGCGGTTTATTTACAACGGCACATTATTCGCAAGTCACACTTTTGAACAAACCGACATTGAAGTACTGCATACGCAAAATATTACTCCTGAGTGGAACATGGGTTTAATGTACCGCCGCTACGGAGGAAGAGGATTACTGGAAAACGAAGGCACCGATAGCCGGACTTTTACTCTTTTCACATCCTATTCGGGAAAGCGCTATGCCGCCCATGCAGGCTATATCTTCAACCGGTCTGACAACAAACACAACGGCGGCGTGAATAACGACAGCAATGTGCTCGACACGGTGATGGACGCCCGCGTGATACCGGTAAACCTGCGACAAGCCGCTGAGAAAGCCGCCACCAACACTTTTTTCCTGACGCACAGTTACGGCATCCCGCTAAACTTTTTCCGCAAGGATGCGGATACGCTCCGCGCGGGTGAAGGCACTATGGTGTATTTCGGAAACACGATAGAATATACCAACGCCTACCGGAACTACACAGACCTCATCACGCTTGATGACTCGATAGGAAGAGCTTACTACCGCAACGTGTTCAACATAGACTCCACCATGACGCGGGACACGATGCACACCTCTTTGTTTGATGCGAGGATATTCACAAGCCTGCAACCCTTCGCGCCGGATTTTATTATTTCGAAAATCGAAGGAGGAATAGGGTATCGCTACCTGTCAAATTATTTCTTCAAGCCCGACGATTATATACGGCCTATCAGTAATGCCACACAAAATAACTTGTACGTTTACGCCAATGCGCTGGGCGTTTTCCGCCGTTACCTTTCGTGGTCGGCTTTTGTCCGATATGATATGACGGGATTTAACAAAAACGATTTGTTCTTCAAAGCCGACGCTTCTCTTTCGATTTATCCCCTGCCGAAAGGCATCCACCTGCGCGGCAGTTTCAGCATGGACTTTCATACGCCCGATTATTTTCTGCATCACTATTATTCAAACCACTTGCAGTGGAACAATGCATTTAAGCAAACCATCGAAAATAAAATACAAGTGTCGCTCGACATACCCGATTGGAAAACGACGCTATCGGTTGGACACTCGCTGCTCTCATCGCCGGTAGTGTTCGACACGACAGCCACACCTGTGCAGTTCGACGAAACGGTAAGTATTCTTTCGGCTACCATAAAAAACAATCTTCAGCTATGGTTATTGCACCTCGACACACGGCTGTTGGTTCAACACTCCTCGCACCGGCAAATTATGCCCTTGCCACTGCTGAGCGCAAACGCCGCGCTATACGGCGAGTTTGAGCTGGTGAAAAACGTGCTGCGGATGCAACTTGGCGCGGATGCATATTACAACACGAAATACTACGCCTACGGATACAGCCCGGCCGCCGGAGCTTTTCATCTGCAAGAGGAACGCGAAACAGGCAACTTTCCATACATTGATATATTCATAAACATGAAATGGAAACGAGCTACTATCTTCATAAAATATTTAAATCTCGGTCAGGAATGGGGAAATAAAGAATATTTCTCGGCGTTGCATTACATCAGGCCTCAAAGTGTAATCAAGATAGGCATTATGTGGCCATTCTACCTGTAGTTCATTCCGCCTTGATGGTGCGGTCGGGGCTGATGCGCGAGATGATAAGCACCGGCAACGCCAACAACAGCGTAATGCCTATAAATCCGAATACATTCACCAGCAAAATGGGAACAGGCTGTAACAGCACAGGCACGCTATCTACATAATATGTTACAGGGTCAAGGGTGATAAAGTGGAAATATTGTTGCAACAACCCTAACGTAAAAGCAATGAGATTGCCCCAAGCCATGCCTTTAAGCGTGATAAAAGCAGCGCGGTAGAGGAATATGCGTTGCACGCCTGCGTTGCGCATGCCCAGCGCCTTGAGCAGCCCTATCATCGACGTTTTTTCAAACACCATGATGAGCAAGCCCGAAATCATATTGAAGCCGCCCACGAGGAGCATCAGCACCAAAATAATCCACACATTCATGTCGAGTATATTGAGCCAATCAAACAAAAACGGATACAGGCCGGTTACCGTTTGCACCTTGAGGCGCAGGCCGTCATCACCCATATTATAGGCTTGCATGTCGTCAATCGTTTCGGCCACCGTGTTCATTTGCTTAAAGTCGCCGGTAAATACTTCCACCGCCGAAGCCTGTTCTTTGTTCCATCCGTTCAACGTGCGGATGTGGTTAATGTCGCATACAATAAGGGCGCTGATCATATCGTCGAGTTGCGCATTATAAATTCCGCCGACAGTAAAACGGCGCACGCGGGGCGGGTTTTGGATAAAATACATATCGAAACGGCTGCCGGTATCCAACCGAAGTTGCCGCGCAAGGCGCAAAGGCACCAACACACGACTCGACAACGCCGTGTCGGAGTAAGCAGGCACTTCCCCCGCCACCAAACACGAGTTAAAAAATTGCGGGTCGTAGGTTTCGTTCACACCTTTTAATACAGCGCCTTGAATTTCGTCATCAGTTTTAATGATGCCCCCTTTTGTGGCCACAGGCTGCGCATGCCGCACGCCCTTCAGCCGCATGATGGCCGGAATGTCGGCGCGGGGAATATCAATAGGCGCTGCTTCAAACGACGTGTTGCCGTCGTAATTATTCAGCACAACATGCCCCGTAAGCCCCACCGCCTTGTTGCGTATTTCGCTTTG
>JAITQQ010000169.1 GCA_031288855.1 Prevotellaceae bacterium | reverse complement strand
TTTGTAGCTGAATTTTTGAATTGATAGCGATGAATTTACAGCTACAGTTGTCGGAAGAGGTGCAGAGAATCATGACCTACAGCCGTGAAGAAGCCATGCGTTTAGGCAATTATACGATTGGGCCGGAGCACTTGCTATTGGGCATCCTCCGGCATGGCGATAATGAGGCAACCGCACTGTTCGCGGAAACGAATATAAAACCCGGCGCTTTGAAAAAAGATATCGAAAGTGTGGTGGGCACAGGCTCAATCATTCCGTATGAAGAAAGCGCGCGGCTGAAAATATCGCACCACACGGATTTCATACTGCGGGCCATATATCTGGAAGCGATGGCGATGAAAGAAGAAAAAAAACCTACCGCCAAACATCTCCTGCTTGCCTTATTGCACAAGGAAGACAGCGAAAGCGCCCGCATACTGGCAAAGTACAACATTAACTATTCGCTGGCCCTGGCGTACTTCACCGACCGGAAGCCCCCACTGCCGGACAATATGGTGGACTACGAAGAAACGGCCGACGAAACACCGAAAAAAAATACCCAACCGCGGGGAAAGCGGCAGGCGGCAACCGACTTCGAAAAGCCGCAGAGCGACACGCCCACGCTCGACAATTACGGCATTGACCTCACGGAAGCGGCGCTGTCGGGAAAGTTAGACCCCGTAGTAGGCCGCGAAAAGGAAATTGAACGGCTCGCGCAAATCCTGAGCCGCCGCAAGAAAAACAACCCGGTGCTGATTGGCGAGCCGGGCGTGGGGAAATCGGCCATTGCCGAAGGGTTGGCGCTGCGCATTGCACAACGCAAGGTGTCGCGCGTGCTGCTCGGGAAGCGGATTATTGCCCTTGACGTGGCGTCAATCGTGGCAGGCACGAAATATCGCGGACAGTTTGAAGAGCGGATGAAGGCGATTTTAAATGAACTGACGAAAACGCCGAACCTGATTTTATTTATTGACGAGCTGCACACGTTGGTGGGCGCAGGCGGCGCAGGCGGCTCGTTAGATGCAGCCAACATGCTGAAACCCGCACTGGCGCGGGGCACAATACAATGTATCGGCGCAACCACACTGGATGAATACCGTAATTATATAGAGAAAGACGGCGCACTGGAACGCCGCTTCCAAAAAATCATGGTAGACCCCACTTCACCGGAAGAAACGATTGAAATTCTACAGAACATCAAGGAGCGATACGAGAAACACCACAACGTCACCTACACGCCCAACGCCATCAAGGCCTGCGTATATCTCACGCAACGCTACATCACCGACCGCAGCTTGCCCGACAAAGCCATCGACGCGCTCGATGAAGCCGGCGCACGCGTGCACATTGAAAATATAGCTATACCGCCGCATCTGGAAGAACTGGAGAAAGAAATAGAAAAGGTGAAACTGGAAAAACTGGCGTTGGCGAACAAAGAAGACTACGAAGCCGCCCGCACCATGCAATACCGCGAAATGGAATTGCAGAAAACATATAAAGAGAAAGAAAAGGAATGGAACGCGGAACAGGCGCGGAACTACGAAGTAGTTGATGAAGAAAAGGTGGCGGAAGTGGTGTCGATGATGGCGAACGTGCCTATTCGCCGCGTGGCGCAAGAGGAGAGCGAGCGCCTGCTCAAGATGGGGTCAGCGCTGAAAGGGCAGGTTATCGGGCAGGATGAAGTGGTAGACAAGGTGGTGCGCGCCATACAACGCAACCGCGCCGGGCTGAAAGACCCCAACAAACCCATCGGCAGTTTTATTTTCTTAGGCCCCACCGGCGTGGGAAAAACGCAACTGGCAAAGGTGCTGACGGAATATTTGTTCGACACCACCGACAACATGGTGCGCATCGACATGAGCGAATATATGGAGAAACATGCGTTGAGCCGCCTGATTGGAGCGCCTCCGGGCTATGTGGGCTATGAAGAAGGCGGGCAACTGACGGAACGGGTACGCCGCAAGCCCTATGCAGTGGTGCTGCTCGACGAGATTGAGAAAGCGCATCCCGACATTTTCAACCTGCTGCTGCAAGTGCTCGACGAGGGCATGCTGACCGACAGCACAGGGCGCAAAATCGATTTCCGCAACACGGTGCTCATCATGACTTCGAACATCGGCAGCCGCGAGGTGAAAGAGTTTGGGCAAGGTGTGGGTTTCGCCAATGCCACAAAGCGAAACGCAACGGAAAACACACGCGGCATTATCGAGAAGGCGCTGCGCAAAACGTTCACGCCCGAATTTCTAAACCGCGTAGATGAACAGGTGCTGTTTAATACGTTGACGCAAGACAATATTTATCAAATTATCGAAATTGAACTGAAAGAGTTGTATGACCGCATCGGGCACGCGGGCTATGAGATAGAGATTACACAAGAGGCGAAGAAGTTTGTGGCGGAACAGGGCTACGACCCGCAATTCGGCGCACGGCCGCTGAAACGCGCCATGCAGCGCTATTTGGAAGACCCGATTGCCGAAGCAATTATCAAGCTGCAAGTAAAGACAGGGCAAAAATTATTCATCAGCCTGACCGACGAGGGGAACAACACGAAAGTGGATTTTATATCATAGTTGTTTGTAATATTCCAACCGGTGCTCCGGCAACAGGCCAGGATGCAAAATACTGGCCACATCGCGGAGTATAATGTGGGGCTGCACCACGCCCGACTCCCAAAAATCGCTGCCGCCTCCGGGCGTTTGGCGGCGGGAGTTGTTAAAAACGCGATGTTGCCGAAAGGCCGGTACGGCCGCAAAACGCGGGTCGTTACGCTCCAATTCATCTAACGTATTAAAATTGTTGGGATGCAGCCAATAATCGGCTTGCATGGCATAGCGGTATGCCGCCTCGAAGCTCAACGGCGTGCTGTTGCGCCCCCGCCGGCCGCCCAGTACCTCGCCGCCGGCATCATGAATAAGCGCCGTGAGGTAATTGCGCGTGCCCGGAAAATACCATGCGTTGCGCCACGGCGCATTGAGCAATACTTTCGGGCGGTAAGCGGTAGTATCGATTTTATTTTTCACTGCGCAATAATCGTCAACAATGTGTTGAAACAGGATTTTGGCGGTGTCTTCCTTATTATAAAAGGCCGCAAAAGCGAGTAATGTTTCGGCTTTCCCCAATGGGGTTTCTTCAAGATAGTCGCCCACAAACACCACCCTGATGCCCATGGCATGGAGTTTATCGGCCACGCTGCGCATTTCGCCGGCTATTCCGTAAGCAAACACCACATCGGGTTTCAACATGGCCAACTGTTCATAGTACACGCCTGTTTCATAGCCCACATCGCGCACCTCGCCTGCCGCCGCACGCGCCTGTATCAAGGGGTTCGACACATATTTCACACCCGACACGCCCACTACGGTAGCGGCTTCCTGCAAGACGTCGATGAACGCGAGGTGCGTGGTGGAAAGGCATACCGCCCGCTCAAGCGGAACAGGAATATTCATGAGCGAAGCCGCCAACGCCGCACTGTCGCTGCGGGCACACAGGCGATAGGTATAATTAACCTGTTCAGCGCCCTGCCACGGGTCTTTCACGTGAAGCAATTTATCTTCTCCCTGTTTCTCGATATAAAAACCGGAGGCATACTGCGGAGTATAATACGCTTCGGCCTGTTGCGGCGCTACACCGGCATTTCCGCACGAAGCAAAAAAAACAGCAATTAAAAAAAGGAGAGAGCCTCCCAACGGATTTGAACCGTCGACCTGCTCATTACGAATGAGCTGCTCTACCGCTGAGCTAAGGAGGCGTAATTTCAAAAAGGGTGACAAATGTAGTGAATATATTTT
>JAITQQ010000127.1 GCA_031288855.1 Prevotellaceae bacterium | reverse complement strand
ACCCGCCTGCCGGTGTCTTACGAGGAAATACCGCAATATGCGGAACATCACACTACCATGGCCGAACGCCTCGCCGAAACGCTAAAGTACCTCATGGTGATGCTGGCCTACATGGGCGTGATGTTCGTACTGTCGATTATCCGCTTCGAACGGTATGATGTTAGGTAAGGCAATAGCAAAATTTTAACAGTTAACCGGATTTTTACGGCTTGCAACGCATCTCGGAGGATATGGATTTTTCACTCTTGCAGGCACAGGAATCAAAATTCGTTATTTGTGCCTCCGCTCCAGTTCCCGGCAAACGTCATCGAGGCGAAGCCCTTTGGCAGTGAGCAACACGATGAGGTGATAAAGCAGATCGGCGGCCTCGCCAACAAGTTTTTCGGTAGTGCCGTTGGTGGCTTCAATCACGGTTTCCACCGCTTCCTCGCCCACTTTCTGCGCCATGCGGTTGATGCCGGATGTGAACAGCGACGTGGTGTAGGAACCTTCGGGCATGGCTTCCCGGCGTTGCGCAATAAAGTTTTGCAGGTATTTCAGAAATAAAATAGCTTCCGTATTTTCTTCTCCAAAACAAGTGTCGTTGCCGGTGTGGCACACGGGGCCGGCGGGCGTGGCTTTTACCAGCAGCGTGTCGGCGTCGCAATCAACGAGGATGTCCACCACCTGCAATGTGTTGCCGCTGGTTTCGCCCTTTGTCCACAGGCGGTTTTTCGTGCGGCTGAAAAACGTGACCATCCCGGTGGCTTTTGTTTGCGCAAGGGCTTCCTCGTTCATAAATCCCAACATGAGCACCTTTCCGGTAAGGTTGTCCTGAATGATAGCAGGAATGAGCCCTCCCGCTTTCTCAAAATTTAAATCCATAGCCATATTAATTAATTCATAACTCATAATTCATAACTCATAACTCTGACGTTTATTCCTTCATCAAACAAGTATCGCTTCAGTTCGGCAATGCCGATTTCGCCGAAGTGGAAAACCCCTGCAGCCAACGCTGCATCGGCTTTCCCGATGAGGAACGCATCGCGGAAGTGCGCTTTCTCTCCGGCGCCGCCCGATGCAATAACAGGAATATGCAACGCACCGGTGAGCGTAGCTAACGCGTCATTGGCATAGCCGGTCTTCACGCCGTCGTGGTTCATGCTGGTGAACAGGATTTCGCCGGCGCCGCGTGCTTCCGCTTCGGCAGCCCATTGGAAAAGACGTTTATCGGTGGACAGGCGGCCGCCGTTGAGATAACATACCCATTCGTCGTTTTCGTAGCGTGCGTCGATAGCCACCACGCACACTTGCGAGCCGAAGTGTTTGGCGATGTCCTCAATCAACTGCGGGTTGCGCAGCGCCGCCGAATTGACCGACACCTTGTCGGCGCCGGCCGCGAGCATCCGTTCCACGTCGGACAATTCATTGATGCCGCCGCCTACGGTAAACGGAATATTGATAGCCGCCGCCACGCGTTTTACCATATCGGTAAACGTTTTGCGCCCCTCGTGCGACGCGGTGATGTCGAGATACACCAACTCGTCGGCGCCTTCGCGGCTGTAGCGGGCGCCCAATTCAACAGGGTCGCCGGCGTCGCGGAGGTTTACAAAGTTCACGCCTTTCACGGTAGCGCCGTCTTTGATGTCCAAACAGGGAATAATTCGTTTCGCAATCATATCACAAATTTATGGATGGATGAAACGTGACAGGTCTTTCAGGCGGATGCGCCCCTCGTAAAACGCCTTGCCGAAAATAACCGCCGGGATACCGGCTTCGTGCAATGCTTCTATATCTTCTGCCGACGCTACACCACCGCTTGCGATAATGTAACTCTGCGGAAAGGCTTCACGCAATTCTTTGTACAGGCTTATCGACGGGCCTTGCAGTGTGCCGTCGCGCCGGATATCGGTGCTGATGATTTTGCGGATGCCTTTGTCATAATAATTTTGCACGAAAGGAAGCCACTCCAATGCGGTAGTTTCTTCCCATCCGCTCACGGCGATTTTACCATCGCGCACATCAGCGCCGAGAATAATCCGGTCGCTGCCGAACGCGGTAATCCACGCGGTAAAAGTTTCCGGGTTTTTTACGGCAATGCTTCCGCCGGTAATCATGTGCGCGCCGCTGTTGAAAGCAATTTCCGCGTCTTCCTGCCGTTTCAGCCCGCCGCCGAAATCAATAACGAGCGAAGTGTGTGTGGCCAATTGTTCCAATATCCGGTAATGCACAATATGCCCGGCACGCGCACCGTTCAAGTCCACCAAGTGAAGGCGGCGGATGCCGTGTCCTTCAAAGCGGCGGGCGACATCCAACGGGTTGCTGTCATAGACAACCGGGGCGGCATAGTCGCCCTGCGTGAGGCGCACGCATTTGCCGTCGAGCAGGTCAATAGCAGGAATCAGTTCAATCATAAACTAACTATAATTTTTTTATGCAGTTTTTATCTGCACGGTACTTCCGTCGAAAACGGCATATTCGCAACCCGAGATCCATTCTCCGAGAATGAAAAATTGCGAATGTCCGGCAACCGGCACTACTATTGGCGTGTGGCGGTGCCCAAAAATGAAATAATCAACCGCATGATGTTGCGCATATGTTTTTGCGAATGACAGCAATTGTTCTTTTTCACCTTGAAAAGGCACTGCAATGCCTTTCGACAAGCGGCTGTGATGCGACCACCGGTGGGCAAAAGTAATACCCCAACGCGGATGAATCCAACTGAAACAAAATTGAAAAACCGGAGAAGTAAACATGCTCCGCAACAACCGGTATTGCCGTGTGAGCTTACCCGTAGCATCGCCATGGGCAAGGTAAAAAGTTTTTCCCTCAAGCTGTATTTCCAGAGGTTGATGGTGAACAATCATTCCTGTTTCTTCTGCCAGATAGCCGAATGTCCACAAGTCGTGATTTCCCGGAAAGAAATGAATTTCGACCCCCTTGTCCGTCAGTTCGGCCAATTTGCCTAACGTGCGCACGTAGCCTTTGGGCACTACTTTTTTATATTCACACCAAAAATCGAAAATATCGCCTAAAAGAAAAATTGCTTTTGCATCTTCCGCCACCGTTTCGAGCCATTGTACAAAGCGCCGTTCACGCTCCTTCACGTTGCCCACTTGTAATCCTATGTGTACATCGGATGCAAAATAATAGTTCGTTTTGGCCATTGTGCTGCTTATTTAATTAACGTAGCCAACTTCTTTTCGAGCTCTTTTCCCGAAAGCTGTCCGGCTACAATCTGCCCTTGTTTGTCAATCAGGAAACCCGAAGGAAGTGTGGCGACATTATATAATTTTGCAGCTTGTGAATACGTGCCAAAGCCGTCGCACACGTTAATCCACGGATTGTTTTGTTCCCTCACCAACTTGGCCCACGACGGTTTGTCGGTGTCTAACGCCACCTGATAAATTTCAAAACCTTTCGCTGCATATTTGTCGTACCAGCGGCGCAGTTCGTTGTTCTCCATGCGTTGCGCCGTGCTTGTCGATGTCCAGAAATAAACCAGTATTACTTTGCCTTTCAACGCCGAGAGTTTTATTTTTTTTGCATTCGCGTCGGGCAATTCAAGGTCGGGAAAATCAATTTCAGACACGCTTTCCATCATGGTTTGCATGGTCATGGCGTTCATCCGGCGTTCATATTCTTCGCGCAACACAACGATGTACTCCGACTGTGGATACAAAGGCTGTAGCGTGTCATACAGTTTTTTGAAATATAATGCATCATTCTCGGCGGCAAACACCGGCAAACCCGTAGGGTATTTCTGATACAACGCCGCAATAGAAGCGAATGACGCCGGATGATTATAAATAAAACGCAAAGCATCGCGTTTTTGCTTTACATATACTTTTCCCAATTCAAGATTAATTTGTTTGTAAATCGTTTCATAATTTTTGTCGCCTTCTTGTTTTTTTAGCGCATGATTGAGCGAATCAAAACGAAATACCGATTGTTGGAATGTAGCATTCAACTCCTGTAATAACAATGAGCTCTCCGAGCCTTCTACCTGATAACTTTGTTTCTTCGGATTAGCGGTGAGCTTTACGCGCTCGCCCTTTTCAACCAACAGGGTGGCCACTTGTAAACTGTCTGTTTTAATCAACACAAATGCCGGCTCGTCTTGTTTAAATTTCATCGTATATTTGAAACACCCGGAAGCGTCTGTGCGCAACGTGTCGAGCAGCAACTGCGTGGTGGCATTCAGCTGTAAAATGCTGATTCGTGTATTTGGGGCGTCGATGCACCCTGAAATATCGGCCGAAGAATGAGTACATGCCCACAACAGTGGAATGAAAGTAAACAAAATGATTTTTCTCATCGTGAATTGTTGATTTATTTGATGCTTGATTTAATTTCGTTGGTAAGCGTTGTAAATTCTTCAGGCGTTAATTTTAATTTTGGCTTATGGAAGTCAATGTCGGCTTCGCTATTCATGGGAATGAGATGAATGTGGGCATGCGGCACTTCAAGCCCCATTACCACCACGCCCACGCGTTTGCAGGCAATCGACTGCTTCAGCGCTTTGGCTATTTTTTGGGCAAACTGCATCAAATCGCCTAACAGCGCAGGGCTCAGGTCAAACAAATAATCCGTTTCTTGTTTCGGAATAACCAAAGTGTGCCCTTTGCTCACCGGATTAATATCTAAAAAAGCAAAAAAACGCTCGTTTTCCGCTATCTTATAGCTTGGAATTTCGCCGCGTATAATTTTTGTAAAAATACTCGCCATAAAATTTATTGCTTGTTTTTATTTTGATATATCTATAATTTCCAATTTCATTACGCCCGACGGCACGGTCACTTCTACCACGTCGCCTTTCTTTTTACCCATCAACGCTTGGGCAATAGGCGTGCTCACCGCCAACTTGCCTTCTTTGAGATTGGCCTCTGTTTCGGCCACAAGCAAGTACTCCATCACCGCTTTTGTCGCTACGTTTTTAATCTTCACCTTGGTGAGTATTTGCACTTGCGATAAGTCAATGCGCGACTCATCAATAATGCGGGCGCTCGCTATGGTTGACTCAAGCTTTGCGATTCTCATTTCCAACAACCCCTGCGCTTCTTTTGCAGCGTCATATTCCGCATTCTCCGACAGGTCGCCCTTGTCGCGGGCTTCTGCTATCTGGCGTGAAATCGCCGGGCGTTCTACATTTTTCATTTGTTCCAATTCAGCACGTAATTTTTGTAAACCTTCTTCGGTTACATAAATATTCTTCGACATGTCAATAAAAATAAATAATTATATAATTTTTAGTGTATCCTATTTAAAACAAGAAAAGAATTTCGGCGCCTGTCCGAAACTCTTTCATCGACGACAACTTTTTTAAAACAAGTTATTCTATATATTTCGGTTGCAGGATTTCATGATAAATAATCGCTTTTCGTATGTCAAAATCTTCCAGTATTCCAAGCCTCTCCGGTTTTTCTTTGGGGACTTTGTCGGTTGTAACTTCTTTGCGCATCTGCGCCAACTTCTGCTCGGAGTCGGTCGTGCGGCCTCCTTCTACCGATGGAATTGCGCCTAAGGGCTCAAAAGCCGGCATTACCTTTTCTTCCTGCCGCACTTCTCTCTGCGGCGTTACAAGTTCGGGAAAAAGGTCAGATAACTCGGGAAGTTCCGGAAAATTTTCCGGAGCCTGCTGTGATTGTTGCTTCTTGTTGGGAGAGAACAATTTTATGAGTGCTACAGCAGCTACAATAAGTATAGGAATATAATCTTCCATTAGTCCCAAAAACTTTTTTTATTACTTTCTTTCGCATTTTTTTTCATTCGCTTCCGTGTTTCTTTCGATTGAAAATCCATGTGACGTTTTTTTCCTTTTTGAGTTGC
>JAITQQ010000050.1 GCA_031288855.1 Prevotellaceae bacterium | reverse complement strand
ATAACGAATTAAAAACGCATTAAGACAAATTTTAGCGAAAGGTGCGTTGCGGCGTGCCCGCCGCGCATGGGGGCTGCGGCACACAATTACGAATTAGAAATTACGGGGAACGGTTGTTCCCCGTTTTTCGTTTTCCGTTTGCCGTTCTCCGTTGTTCCCCGTTTGCCGTTTTCCGTTCCCCGTTTTCCGTTGTTTCCCGGAGGGAAACAATTTGCATAACCCCGGGCAAGGCGCGCAGCGCCGCCACCCGGGGGGTAGGCACGTGCGGGGGCAAACCCGCGCGGCGCACCGTAGGGGCGTTGCGCGCAACGCCGCCATTCCGCGCGGAATGAAATACCGTAATGCGCGGTGTGCCCGGTCAAGGGCGCACACACAGGTGCGCCCCTACGGAACATGGGGGCAATGCGCGGTGTGCCGTCAGGGATGCATCCCTACAGGATGCAACATTAATGGGGATATTCCGGTTTCTACCAAGCGGCACATTCCTACGGAATGTGAGGGCAATTGGCCGTTTTCCGTTCCCCATTTTCCGTTCCCCGTTCCCCATTTTCCGTTTTCCGTTTTCCGTTCACCGTTAACCATTCCCCGCAGGGGCGGCGGCGCTGTTGAAAATTCTTTGTGAAAATAACGCGTTTTTCCGATATTTTTTCGTACCTTAGCGCTCCTTTTGTAAACTTATTAATCGATGACAGAAAATAGCGAAAATACAGGGCACATCATTAAAGTCAATATTGAAGAAGAAATGAAATCTTCTTATATTGATTACTCCATGTCGGTAATTGTATCCAGGGCGCTCCCCGACGTGCGCGACGGCTTGAAACCCGTGCACCGGCGTATTCTTTACGGCATGTCGGAGTTGGGGCTGTCGCACGGAAAGCCTTATAAAAAATCGGCGCGTATTGTGGGCGACGTGATGGGGAAATACCACCCGCACGGTGACTCGGCGCTCTACGAAGCAATGGTGCGCATGGCACAGGAATGGAGCTTGCGCTACCGGCTGGTTGACGGGCAGGGAAACTTCGGCTCGGTTGACGGTGACGCCGCCGCCGCCATGCGTTATACGGAGGCGCGCCTTCAAAAAATGTCGGAAGACGTACTGATAGACCTCGACAAAAATACGGTTGATTTCCGGCCGAACTACAGCGACGAATACGTAGAGCCTACGGTGTTGGCTACGAAAATACCGCTGCTTCTGGTTAACGGCGCATCAGGCATTGCGGTGGGAATGGCTACCAATATGGCGCCGCACAACCTTACCGAAATATGCAATGCCATTTGTGCGTATATCGACAACAAAGATATTACTATCGATGAGTTGTTGCATCATGTGAAAGCGCCCGATTTTCCAACCGGCGGCATCATTTACGGTTTGCAGGGGATTAAAGAAGCCTACGAAACCGGACGGGGGCGGGTGGTTATTCGCGCCAAAACCGAAATTGAAGTTTCGGCAAGCGGCCGCGAAACCATTGTGGCTACCGAAATTCCTTATCAGGTAAACCGGCGCGAACTTATTGAAAAAATTGCCGGCTTGGTAGAAGAAAAGAAATTGGAGGGCATTTCGTTCGTGAACGACGAGAGCGACCGCAATGGCATGCGTGTGGTGGTGAAGCTCAAACAGGGCGCTGTGGCGAATGTAGTGCTCAACAACCTGTTTAAATATACCCAGTTTCAAACGTCGTTTTCCATCAACAACATTGCGTTGGTTGACGGCCGCCCGCGCCTGCTGAACCTCAAACAGCTCATCAGGTATTTTGTAGACCACCGCCATGAAGTGGTGGTGCGCCGCACCCGCTATGAGTTGGAGCAAGCCGAAAAGCGGGCGCACATCCTCGAAGGATTGTTGATTGCGTTGGACCATCTCGATGAAGTGATTGCGCTGATTCGCGCGTCTAAAACGCCCGAAGACGCCCGCACCGGGCTGATGGAGAAATTCGGCCTTTCCGAAATTCAGGCCAATGCCATTATCGAAATGCGCTTGCGCCAACTTACCGGGCTGGAGCGCGATAAAATTAAAGACGAATATGCCGAATTGCAGCGGCTCATTGCTGAGTATAATAAAATTTTAGGCGATGAAAAATTGCAATTACAAATTGTGAAAGATGAAACCATCGCGGTGCGTGAAAAGTATGGCGACGCGCGCTGTACCGACATTGTAATGGCCGCCGGCGAGTTTAATCCCGAAGATTTTTATGCCGATGAAGACATGGTGATTACCATTTCGCACATGGGCTACATCAAGCGCACGTCGTTGGCCGAATACCGCCTGCAAAACCGCGGCGGAGTAGGCGCCAAGGGTAGCAATACCCGCGACGAGGATTTCCTCGAACACATCTATGTGGCCAATATGCACAGCACAATGCTCTTCTTTAGCCAGAAAGGGCGTTGCTTCTGGCTCAAAGTGTATGATGTGCCCGAAGGTACTAAAGTATCCAAGGGGCGTGCCATACAGAACGTAATCAATCTTGAGCCCGACGACAAGATTTGCGCCTACATCAACGTGAAAACCCTGAATGATGACGCCTACATCAACAACAACTACATTGTGTTGTGTACCAAACGCGGCACGGTGAAGAAAACCCTGTTGGAGGCTTACTCGCGCCCACGCTCCAATGGCGTAAATGCCATTACCGTGCGCGATGGCGACGAGCTGCTTGAAGCCATTCTCACCAACGGCAAGTGCGATATTTTACTGGCCGCCCGCAGTGGGAAATGTGTACGCTTCCACGAAGACAAAGTACGCGCCATTGGCCGTACCGGCGCCGGCGTGCGGGGCATCAGCATTGAAGAAGGCAACGAGGTTATCAGCATGATTTGCGTCGATACCCAGTCGCCCGACAAGGACAAAATCAACATCATGGTGGTGAGTGAAAACGGCTACGGCAAGCGCTCCGGCCTGGAAGATTACCGGACAACCAACCGGGGCGGAAAAGGTGTAAGGACCATCAATGTAACCGAAAAAACAGGCGCCTTAATCGCCATGAAAGAGGTAACCGATGAAAACGATTTGATGATTATCAATAAATCGGGCCTTACCATCCGGATGGCCATATCGGATATACGTGTCACGGGGCGTGTTACTCAGGGGGTTAAGTTAATTAACCTGAAAGGAAAAGACAATATCGCTGCCGTGTGTAAAGTGAACAAAAGTGAAGATGACGGCCGGCAAGAACAAAAAGAGGAGACGGAAGTATAACGTATCAAATTTTTTTGTACATTTGTATAAACTTTAACCTGCAATCAGGGAAAAAAATTAAATACTATGAAGAAATTATTGCTTATACTGTCTTTCTTGGCTGCCACACATCTTATGGCACAAGACGCCTCTAAGTTATCGTCTAAAGTTGCAAAGAGCGACGAGGAAATCCGGAATCCCAAAAAAGCGGCGCAAGCCAAAACCTGGATTTCCAGGGCGGAATTGTTTGCTGATGTTTGGGAAGAGCCTGTGAAAAATGTAATGCTGAACATGTCGAACCGTGACGTTCGATTGGCTTTGGCTACGGAAAAAGTGAAGGAAACCATACAGGAAGAAGTGGATGGAACGCTGTATGAAGTAGATGTCTATGGCAACAAAAAGTTGTATTATGACGACAAAGGCATGTTGGCTTTCTGGGTAGCTACTTATTCGATAGACGGCCCGCTGTTCGCTGCGCTTAAATCCTACGAAGAAGCCATCTCGTTAGACGGAAAGGGCGCTAACACGAAAAAAATTAAGGAAGGGTTGGAAAATTTGCAAACCAAATTCATAACCGATGCGTATGCCGCCTATAATTTACACAAATACCATGACGCATTGTCGAATTATGAAGGGGCGTTGGCCTGTTCGGGAAACCCGCTGATAGGTAAAACGGATACACTGGTGACTTATTATGCCGGCGTTATAGCCCGCTTGGCCGGCGATAATATCAAAGCATTGGAATATTTTGGGAAAGCCCTTAATTTGGGATATGCCCAAGACGGCGATTTATACGCTTCCTACGCAGACGTGTTGCAGCTTACCGGCGACACGACTACATCGATACAAATACTTACCGAAGGCTTGGCCAAATACCCGACCAACCAAAGTGTCATTATCGGATTAATCAATACTTTCCTGCAACGTGGCGAAGACCCGAAAAAAGTATTGCCCTACATTGAACAGGCACAGCAAAACGACCCCGAGAATTCCAGCTTGTATTACGCCCAAGGCGTGGTGTATGAACAAATGAACGACCCCGAGAATGCGGTACTGTCCTATACACAGGCCTTGGAAAAAGACGAAAATAACTTCTATGCCAACTATTCGCTGGGCGCTCTTTATTTCAATAAAGCCGTACAAGTACAAAATGAGGCGGCGATGGAGCCCGATGACAAAAAATATGCGGAAATGGCCAAAGAGGTTGATAAATATTTTGACCTGTCATTGCCTTTCCTTGAACATGCATACGACTTGCAAAGTTCGGAAGTGGCGGTACTGGAATCATTAAAAAGCCTCTACTTCCGCTTGCGTGATAAAAGCCCGGAAATGCAGCAGAAATACGAATTCTTCAATACTAAATTACAGGAAATGTAGCCTGTTATTGTCGGCATTGTAGCGGCAGGAATATTTTTCTTGCCGCTTTTTTTATTGATTTTACAAAAAAATAGTATCTTTGTCTATTACCGCCTTATAATGGTAAAGAGGTTATTTATATTTCTTCTTTGTGTTTGTATTAGTATAGGCACAGTGGCTCAAAGACCTTTGTTGCGGATTGATACGGAACTCAAACCTCCGTATTCACCTTATATTAAAGATTACATTAATTCACCAAATGCGATTACGGTACAAATCAAATGTGACAACAGCACCATGTTCCCGGTACAAATCTCGTTGTGTATGATGATGGAAAATACCACAGGCTTGCGCCTTAAAACGAAAACGCCGAATAACCTGCCGAAATGGATGGTCACGCCCGACAAGCCGCTGGTGCTTTGTGGCGGCGACCTGAAAGGATTTTTTGAAACGGAAAATTTGTCCTTTACAGGCATTACGGCCGCCCATTATCATAGTCAGGGGTTGCTTCCCGGAGGATTCTACAAACTGACTTTTGCCGCTTATGATACGAACGGAAAGTTGATTTCGATAGAAGAACAGCCGGCGCACGCATGGTTTATCCTTAATAAAGTGCCGCTGATTACTTCCCCGAAAAATTTTGACGACATTTATTTGGGCGAAAACAAACGCTTCTATTTTGAATGGGCGCCGCGGCACGACAGGGTGTCGGGCTTGTCGCGGATTGAATATCATTTCCAAATGGTGGAAATACCCCGCAACTATACAGGCGCCGTTGAGCCCATCTTTCATACCTTGCCGGTCATATTTGAAAAGGTAACCACCAACACGTCTTTGCTGATTGACTTTTTACAAATTCCCTTAACGTATGAACACCGTTACGCCTACAGGGTGCAGGCCAAAGCCTTCTTCGGCGAATATGAATCTAAAATATTCGAGGGACAAGGCTATTCGCCTGTACGCATCTTTAACTACAAAGGAAACTGCACGTCGCCCGACGTCGTGCGCATTGAAATTGTTGCGGAATATGCCGCCGAATTGAGTTGGGAGAAACAACCCGAAGCAAACCGTTATACGGTGTTATTCCGAAATATGAATACGAGAAAATGGGAACGAAAAGATGTGCCGGTTCCTTACCTGTACCTCGACAATTTGGAAGCCGATACGGTGTATGAATACAAAATCCGCAGTTATTGCAAAAACTATCCGAGCCCTTATTCCAACACATATACTTTTAGTTCTGCATACTTCAATAAGACCAACTGTTCAAAATAAATATGGATTTTACACTCACAGCGGCCTATTCGCCCACCGGTGACCAACCCGAAGCTATTGCGGGGTTGGTCGATGCCTTGAATAAGGGCGTTCCTTGTTCAACCTTGTTGGGCGTTACCGGGTCGGGCAAAACATTCACCATGGCCAATGTCATTGCGCAAACCAAGCGCCCGGCACTGGTGCTGAGCCACAACAAAACACTGGCCGCGCAACTCTACGGCGAATTTAAAACATTCTTCCCCGAAAATGCGGTGGAATATTTTGTGTCCTACTACGATTATTACCAGCCGGAAGCCTACCTTCCCACAACGGATACCTACATCGAAAAAGATTTGAGTATTAATGATGAAATTGAAAAATTAAGGTTGAGTACGACTTCGTCACTGCTCTCCGGGCGGCGTGATGTGGTGGTGGTGTCCAGCGTTTCGTGCTTGTACGGCATCGGCAATCCCGACGATTTTGAAGCCAATACCGTTACGCTGAGCCGCGGGCAATTGTTGTCGCGCAACAAATTGTTGTATATGCTCGTGGATGCGCTCTATTCGCGCAATGAAGTGGAGTTCAAGCGGGGCGTGTTCAGGGTTAAAGGCGACACGGTGGATATCCACCTCGCGTATGCCGACTACGCCTACCGCGTGGTGTTCTGGGGCGATGAGATAGAAAAAATAGAAACCTTTGAACCGCTTGGCGGGCGTACGATTGACGAGCCGGATATGGTGCAGGTTTATCCGGCAAATATTTTTGTAACCACCAAAGACCGCATGCACAGCGCCATTCGCGCTATTCAAGATGACATGGTGAAACAGGTTGATTACTTCAACGCAATGGGAAAGAGTTTGGAGGCAAAACGATTGAAGTCGAGGGTAGAGTACGACATAGAATTGCTTAAGGAATTGGGCTATTGCCCGGGCATTGAAAATTATTCGCGCTATTTTGACGGCCGTGCCGCCGGTACGCGCCCGTTTTGCCTGCTCGATTATTTTCCGGATGATTTTATTACATTCATTGACGAAAGCCATGTTACCATTTCGCAGATTCGCGCCATGTTCGGCGGCGACCGTTCGCGCAAGCAAACCCTGATTGAATATGGTTTCCGCTTGCCTGCGGCAGCCGACAACCGGCCGCTGACGTTTGACGAATTTGAACAGATGACCGGGCAAACCGTGTATGTGAGCGCTACGCCCGCCGATTTTGAATTGCGCCAAAGCGAAGGCGTGGTGATTGAACAGTTGGTGCGCCCCACCGGCTTGCTCGACCCGATAATTGAAGTGCGCCCCACGAGAAACCAGATTGACGATTTGATGGAAGAAATTGCACGGCGCGCTGCCGACGATGAGCGGGTGTTGGTCACTACGTTGACCAAGCGCATGGCCGAAGAATTGACGAAATATTTCGACCGCGTGGGAATCCGTTGCCGCTACATCCATTCTGATGTGGAAACGTTGGAGCGTGTGCAGATTCTTGAAGATTTGCAACGCGGCTTGTTCGATGTGTTGGTGGGAGTAAACCTGTTGCGCGAGGGATTGGACTTGCCGCAAGTGTCGCTTGTAGCCATTCTGGATGCCGACAAAGAAGGCTTTTTGCGGTCGGCGCGGGCGCTTACGCAAACGGCGGGACGTGCGGCGCGTAATCTTAACGGGCGGGTCATCATGTATGCCGATACCATCACCGACTCGATGCAAACCACGATTGATGAAACAAACCGCCGGCGCGAAAAACAATTGCGCTACAACGAACAACATCACATTATCCCGCAACAGATAACGAAACACACCCGCGCCATGATTGGCAGCGAAGCGGCTAAAACCGCCGCCTACTATGATGAGGAAGACTATCCGGCGCTCATGGCTGCCGACCCGGTAGTGGGCCACATGGACACCGCCCAGTTGGAAAAAGCCATTGAGGTCGCCCGTCAACGCATGGAAGCGGCGGCCAAGAAATTGGAGTTTGCCGAAGCCGCAGCCTTCCGTGA
>JAITQQ010000042.1 GCA_031288855.1 Prevotellaceae bacterium | reverse complement strand
TTCACCGACACGAACATGATGTTGGCAATGCCGAACCCGCCGATGAGAATGGAAAAACCGCCAATGAGCACGCCTACGAGGTTCAGCATGCTAAATATACTTACAATTTGGCCTTCTATCAAACTTATTTCATTCAACGAAAAATTATCTTTTTGCGCAGGGCTTAGGCGGCGCAACATGCGCATCATCATACGCAACTCGCTTTTCAGGTCTTCTTTTTCAACGCCGGGTTTGGCTTTCACCGCAATGCTCGGACCGGCATGGCGCAACGACAGCATATTGCGGGCATAGTTCAGCGTCATCATCACAAGATTATCGGTTTCTATCATATTCACCGTACTCTCCCCTTTCCGTTTGGCCACACCGATTATTCTGGTTTTACGCCCGTCAACCTTAATAATTTTTCCTAAAGGGTCTTCACCTTCAAACAAATCTACCGCCAGCACACTCCCAATCACGGCTACGTTAGCGCCCGAATGGGCTTCCATCATGGAAAAATAACGGCCAAACTCGATTTCGGTATAATACACGTCGTTCCACTCGTAGGTAACGCCGAGAAGAGGCGTCCGCGAAACGGTGTTGTTCTTATATTTCACCTCACGGTTAAAGCCTATAATCAATGCCGTTTCTTCGGCCAATTGGCTGTTGGCTTTGATGTACAAATAGTCTTTGTATTCCAGTTCGGGACGCTGCCGGAATTCCCACCATTTATATACGCCCCCTTCGTCGGTCCACGGCCACTTTTCAATATACACCACGTTGCTTCCAAGCGCTTCCACATCGTCGCGAATATTTTTCTCGAGGGCGTCAACCACGGTGAATACCGAAATGATGGCAAAAATGCCGATAGACACACCCAGCAACGACAAAAACGTACGAAGTTTATTGGCTCTTACAGACTGAAAAGCGAAAGAGAAACTCTCGTTCAACAGTTTAAAAAACAAATATATACCTCGAAAAGCCCGGATCATATTCCCTTATTTTAGCGGCACAAGATACAATTTTCCGCTCACATTATACCGCATTTACATAAAAAATTTTCCCTTTCAGTTGTAAAGTTAACAAGTTTTGCATACCTTTATGGCTTAATTTTTCGGCAAAAAAATGCAGCGAACAGAGATAAAATCCATCAAGAATGCCTTAATATCAGTTTTTTACAAGGAACACTTAGATAAAATCGTCAATTACTTATCCGAATTAGGGGTAACTTGCTACTCGACAGGCGGAACGCTCGATTTTATGAAAGGATTAGGCGTTCAGGCGCAAGCTGTGGAAACCCTTACCGGCTATCCTTCTATTTTGGGAGGACGCGTAAAAACGTTGCACCCCAACATTTTTGGCGGAATTTTAGCCCGCAGCTACAGGGAAGAAGACATGGCGCAACTGGCGCAATACCACATTCATCCTTTCGATTTGGTGATTGTGGACCTTTACCCTTTTGAAGGGGCCGTGCGCGAAAGAAAAAGCGAGCAGGAAATTATTGAAAAGATTGACGTCGGGGGCGTTTCGCTAATTCGCGCCGCAGCGAAAAATTACGAAGAGGTGTTGGTGGTGAGTTCCCGCAACCAGTATGGCGAGTTGCTGGAATTGTTGAAAACGAAAAAAGGAGAAACCAATTTAACCGACCGGAAACGTTTTGCGGCAAAGGCATTCCAGGTTTCTTCGCACTATGACACCTTAATTTTTAATTATTTTAACGAAACGGAAAATCTTCCGGTATTCCAACAACACATTACAGACCACAAACCCTTGCGCTACGGCGAAAACCCGCATCAACACGGTGAATTTTACGGCCGGTTTGAAGCGCTGTTCGACCAATTGCACGGCAAGGAAATTTCATATAATAATTTGCTCGACATTGACGCCGCAGTAAATCTGATGAGCGAGTTCGACGAGCCTACTGTGGCTATTCTGAAACACAACAATGCTTGCGGGCTGGCGAGCCGGAACACCATGCGGGAGGCGTGGGAAGCGGCCTTAGCGGGCGACCCGCTGTCGGCTTTCGGCGGCGTTATTATTGCCAACCGCACCATTGATTTTGCCACAGCCGAAGCCATAAACGCTATTTTCTTTGAAGTGGTGATTGCGCCCGCATACGACGACACCGCACTCCACGTGTTGCAACAAAAGAAAAACCGCATTATCCTGCTTCAAAAAACACAACTACACCGCACCGGTACGCAATTCCGTGCTGTGCTTAACGGCGTGCTGGCACAAGGCCACGATACGAAAACCGAAAAGGCAGAAGACCTCACGCCAATCACCACAAAAAAACCAACGGAAAAAGAAACGGAAGACCTGCTCTTCGCCAATAAAATCGTGAAACATACCAAGTCGAACGCTATTGTATTGGCTAAACGCAAGCAATTATGTGCAAGCGGCGTGGGGCAAACCTCGCGGGTGGACGCACTGAAACAGGCCATTGAAAAAGCCGGGCGCAACGGATTTGATTTGCAGGGCGCTGTAATGGCGTCCGATGCGTTCTTCCCCTTTCCCGATTGCGTGGAAATAGCCGGCAACGCCGGCATTACCGCAGTCATACACCCCGGCGGCTCGGTCAACGACAAACTTTCGGCCGATTACTGCAACAAACACCAAATCGCAATGGTAACAACCGGAATACGACATTTCAAACATTAATAAATAAACGCATAAACAACATGGCATTCTCATTTCTTACACAAGAATTAGCAATGGACCTCGGCACCGCAAACACCGTGATTATCCATAATGACAAAATCGTAGTTGACGAGCCTTCGATAGTTGCTATTAACCAAAACACCGGAAAGCCCATCGCTATTGGCGAAATGGCGCGTCAAATGCACGGAAAAACGCATGAGAATATTAAAACAATCAGGCCGCTGCGCGATGGCGTAATTGCCGACTTCAACGCTGCCGAACAAATGATCCGGGGAATGATTAAACAAATAAACCCGAAGAACCGTTGGTTTACGCCAAGTCTGCGCCTTGTGGTGTGTATCCCTTCCGGCAGCACCGAAGTGGAAATACGCGCCGTACGCGACTCGGCAGAACACGCCGGAGGCCGCGACGTATATATGATTTATGAGCCTATGGCGGCCTCACTCGGAATTGGCATCGACGTGGAAGCCCCCGAAGGAAGTATGATTGTGGACATCGGAGGCGGCACCACCGAAATAGCGGTTATCGCACTGGGCGGTATTGTGTGCAACAAGAGCATCCGCGTGGCAGGCGACGGATTTACCGCCGACATCCAACAATACATGCGCCACCAACACAACATCAAAATCGGCGAGCGCACTGCCGAAGACATCAAAATCACGGTAGGCTCCGCGCTTTCCGAAATTGACAACCCGCCTTCTTCCTTTACCGTGCGCGGCCCCAACCTGATGACCGCCCTGCCGGTGGAAGTGGCCGTGACGTATCAGGAAATTGCACATTGCCTCGACAAATCGTTAGCAAAAGTAGAAGCGGCCGTATTGGGCGTATTGGAACAAACCCCGCCCGAACTGTATGCCGACATTGTACAGCGCGGTATTTACCTCGCCGGCGGCGGCGCATTGTTGCGCGGCCTCGACAAACGGTTAACCGAAAAAATAAATATTCCTTTCCACGTGGCCGAAGACCCGCTGCACGCAGTGGTGCGCGGCACCGGAATAGCACTGAAAAATATCGGCAAATTCCCATTCCTGATGAGGTAATAACGCATGAATAGCCTGCTTCGTTTCCTCGTCGGTATTCGCGTGTTGTTACTCTTCATCATCCTTGAAGCAACAGCGCTGATACTATTTACTACCAGCACGTATTACCAACAGTCGGTAGTGATGGGCAAGCTGCATGCCGTACGGGGCGTACTGCACGAACAAGTTTCCGCACTGACGCAATACCTCGACCTGAGGGAAACCAACAGCATATTGGCAGACGAAAACACCGCACTGCATAACGAACTTATTCGCTACCGCCTTGTGCACAACACCACGCCGGGCACGGCTACCGACACTACAGGAGCGCCTTTATTCAACTACATTCCTGCCACCATCACCGACAATTCCGTAAACAAACAGCACAATTACATTATGCTTGATGTAGGCGCTAACGACCATGTAGCGCCCGATATGGGCGTGGTAACCGAATATGGCGTAATCGGCATTGTTATGGCGGTAACCGAGCATTATGCGATTGTAAAATCGCTGCTCCATACCGATTGGCGATGCAACGTGAGGCTTGTGCAAGCCGGCGATTTCGGCCCGCTGCAATGGGACGGCGTCACGTACAACGAAGCGGTGCTTCATGATATTCCGCAACACAGCAATGTGCAGATAGGTGACACCGTAGTAACCAGCGGCTACTCCAGCATATTCCCGCCCAATATTCCTGTAGGCGTAGTGAAGTCATACGAAATCAAACGCGGCAATTTTTATGAAATACGCATCCGCCTGTTTGCCGATTTCAAGAAAATAAGACACGTCAATGTCGTCAGTTTTCTTTACCGGAATGAAGTAAAAACACTAAACGAATTGCGCGATGAATACTAATTTTATACGTTTACTGTTTTACTTTATCCTCCTTATCCTGTTACAGGATATCGTGATTGATAAATTACCGCTCGGCACGTATATCCGCCCCGAAATATATACGATATTCATTTTGCTGCTTCCGTTCAACTACCCGGCCATAGCCACATTGGTATGGGCTTTCGCGTTGGGCTTATGCGTGGATTTGTTTTCAACGGATGTAATAGGGCTACACACCGCATCGCTATTGGTTTTAGCTTACGTGCGCCCACGCCTGTTAAAACTCGTGTCGCCGAAAGACGACATGGAAAGTATCGCCATTCCCTCGTACCACAATTTGGGATTGCGCACATTTACCATCTACACCCTGCT
>JAITQQ010000180.1 GCA_031288855.1 Prevotellaceae bacterium | reverse complement strand
GCCCCGCCCGGGACACGCCGATTTTGCCGCTACAAAAAAATGGCATGATTTTAATGATTTGCGCGGCAGCGGGCACTTGTCGGGCCGCCTCACGTTGGCGCTGGTTGCTGCCGGCGTGGTGGCTAAAAAATGTATAGCGCCTATGGTGGTTAACGCTGTGCTTACCGAAGCGGGCGGCAGCGCAAATATCAACGAGGCGGTAGAAAAAACCATCCGTGAAAACGATTCTATCGGCGGGATTGTGGCCTGTCGCGTGCAGCATGTGCCGGTGGGTTTGGGCGAACCTTTTTTCGATACGGTGGAATCGCTTTTGGCGCATCTTCTGTTTGCCGTTCCTGCTGTGAAGGCGGTGGAATTCGGCGCAGGCTTTGCAGCCGCTGCCATGAAAGGGTCGCAGCATAACGACCCGATTATTGCGCCCGACGGAAAAACGGCCACCAACCATGCCGGCGGCATCACCGGCGGCATTACCAACGGCAACGACTTGTTCTTTCGCGTGGCGGTAAAACCCACGTCGAGCATCACGCGGCCGCAACAAACCATCAACCTGACTACCGGAAATGTCGAAACCCTTGAAGTGCGCGGCCGTCACGACGCTTGCATTGCATTGCGCGTGCCGGTTATCGTAGAAGCCGCAGCCGCTATTGTGCTCTGCGACCTCCTGAAAGTTTGATTTTGTAATGTTTGATAATCTTCATACCTTTGTAAGTTATCTTCTTTAGCGATAAGTATTATGTTTACCAAAGAAATTTATATACAGCGCCGCCTGCGTTTGCGCGAACAGGTTAAGAAAGGCCTCATTTTGCTTTTGGGAAATCACGAAGCGCCCATGAATTATCCGGCGAACACCTATCGTTTCCGCCAAGACAGTTCGTTCCTTTATTTCTTCGGATTGGATGAGCCCGGACTGGCCGCCGTTATTGACCTTGACGCCGGCGCCGAAACGCTTTTCGGCGAAGAAGCCACTATGGATGATATTGTATGGATGGGGCCGCAACGCTCTTTGCGTGAAAAGGCAGATAAGGTGGGCGTGGCGTGTGTATCGCCTTTCTCCAATTTATCCGAAACGGTGCAACAGGCCGTGAAGAAAGGCCGCACCGTGCATTTTTTGCCGCCCTATCGTTCGTTCAACAAAATATTGTTGCATGAATTGACGGGCGTGGCGCCTGCCGCACAGAAAGAGGGCGCTTCGGTAGCGCTCATTAAAGCGGTGGTGGCATTGCGGATTAATAAAGAAGCAGGTGAAATTGCCGAGATGGAAAAAGCCTGCAAGGTAGGCTACAACATGCATGTAGCCGCCATGCAAATGTGCCGCCCCGGTGTGAAGGAAAATACGATAGCCGGTTTTATTGAAGGGAAGTCCATTGCCGAAGGGTATATGCCTTCGTTTCCTGTCATCCTTTCGCAAAACGGAGAAACGCTGCACAATCACGACCACAGCCAAACCCTCACCGAAGGGCGGCTTCTTGTGATTGACGCCGGCGCGGAAACGGCTTCGCACTATGCCTCCGATTTCACCCGCACGCTGCCTGCCGGCGGCCGGTTTACCCCGAAGCAAAAAGAAATTTACAACATTGTTCTTGCAGCGAACAATTACGCCATAAACACCGCAAGGCCCGGCATCACGTATGCCGGCGTTCATATCGGCGCAGCCAGAATCATTACGCAGGGCTTGCAATCTTTAGGCCTTATGCAAGGCGACGTTGATGAGTCGGTGATAGCCGGTGCGCATGCGTTGTTCTTCCCCCACGGTTTGGGGCATCAAATAGGGCTTGACGTGCACGACATGGAGGATTTGGGTGAAAATTATGTGGGCTACGACGACGATATACAGCGCTCCAAACAATTCGGGTTGGGCGCTCTGCGCATGGGGCGTGCGTTGCGCGAAGGTTTTTGCATTACCGTAGAGCCCGGCGTCTATTTCATTCCTGCTTTGATTGCGCAATGGAAACAGGAAGATAAACTCAGCCAATTCATCAATTATCAAAAAGTGGAGGAGTATATCGGTTTCGGCGGTATCCGCCTCGAAGATGATATTCTCATCACGCCGACCGGCTGCCGCCTGTTGGGTGAAAAACGCATCCCTATCACCATAGAAGAAGTGGAATCAACAATAAACTCATAAGTGATTTATGAATAAACAACGTAAACCGTCGCCTGGTCTTCAAAAGAAACAACCTGCAGCCGTTTCTGCTGCGAAAATTCAACAAGGCGTTGCGCTGCCTAAATGGGTGTATGGCCTTATTCTTGCTTTGGCTTTTGCGTTTTACAGCAACACCATGCTCAACCATTATGCCCTTGATGACACCATGGTAATTACGCAGAATGAATTTGTGAAAAGAGGCATAAGCAATATCCCGAAAATATTAAAGTACGATACGTTCGTTGGCCGCTACGGTGAGGCGCAAAGCATAAATCTCCCCGGCGGGCGTTACCGCCCCCTGTCGGTGATTTCGCTGGCGCTGGAATATGAGCTGTTCACCGATGCGGAAACCAAGCAGATTATTCTGGATAAATTAAACCAAGGCAAGAATGATGATGATGCGGTTTTACTGATAGAAACCCCGCTGCCCTACGTCAACCACTTTGTAAATATTCTGCTGTATGCTGTATCGGCGTGGGTTTTGCTGCTCATCATGCTGCGCCTTTTCCCTCTCGAATCGGCAACAGGTTGGCGGGCGTTGTTCAATATTCCGGTGCTTACGGTTATTTTCTTTGTGGCGCACCCTGTGCATAGCGAGGTAGTGGCGAACATCAAGGGGCGCGACGAAATTATGACGTTACTGGGCGCATTGTGCGCGTTGTATTTCACCATTCGATGGCTTGATACGAAGAAACCGAAAGACATGGTTTGTGCGTTCATTGCGTTTCTGCTGGGGCTGTTTTCCAAAGAAAACGCCATTACATTCCTTGTGGTTATTCCCATTACGATATATTTCATCCGGCCGTGCAGTGTGAAATTTATGATATGCGGCCTGCTGTCGGCGCTACTTGTCTTTCCTTTCTTTAAAGGGAATGCCGGGCTTTTCTTCGTTAGCGTCATTCCGCTGCTGATTTGCTTTTTCATATCCGGCGGCCCGGACAAGCGCCACGTTGCGGCCATGTTGCCGCTGTATCTCGCCGCTTTCATATTCCTCCTGGTGCGCCAATCGGCTATCAACCTCGACCCGCTGCCCGAAAGGGAGCTCATGAATAATCCCTTCATGTACATGTCGTCTCCGCAGAAATGGGCTTCCATCATTTATGTGATGGGGCGCTATTTGTGGCTGCAAATTTTCCCTTATCCCCTCACTACCGATTATTATCCTTACCATATTCCCATCATGAATTTTTCGGATGTGAGCGTTATCTTTTTCACCTTGCTTTACGTGGCGCTGGGCGCGTTTACGCTTTGGGGGATTTTCAAGCGGAACAAATACGCCTATGCCGTAGTGTGGTTTGTGGTGCCGCTTTCCATCGTGTCGAATATTTTTGTGCAGGTGGGCACGTTTATGAATGAGCGGTTCATCTACATTTCGTCTATCGGCTTCTGCATGGTGCTGGCCGATTTTCTGATTTACCAGTTACCGAAATGGCTGAAACAAAAAACCCTTTACCAAGGTGTAATAGCCGGCTTTATGTTGGTGCTGCTGTGCCTTTATGGCGCCGATACGGTGGCGCGCAACAAGGCGTGGTACGACGATTTTACCCTTTCTACTACCGATGTGAAAACGTCGCCCAAGAGTGCCAAAGCCAATTATGATGCGGCGCGGGTGTATAACATCGAAGTGCAGCGGGCTGCCGACAGCACGGTGCGCGACTCCATCACCCGTTTAATTAATAAATATTCGCGGCGGGCGGTGGAAATTCATCCGAACTATGAGAACGCCCTGCTGCTCTTGTCGTGGTCGAATGGCGCATTGGGCCAACCGCCCGACTCTTCGGTTAAATATTTGTTGCGGCTTCTCCGGTGGAGTCCGTTTAACGCCTTTGCTGTTGATGCGTTGGCTTTGTCTACGGCCAATTATCCTTCGGAGCAAAAAGTTAAAATCTGGGAATATGTGGCCAAAGTGTCGCCGCAACGGTTTGAGTCGAATCTTAACCTGGCGGCTATTTACGCCAATGAGTTGAGGCGCTATGAGGATGCTTTGACCTATTTTGAAAAAGCCCTACAGATTAACCCCAATCATGTACAGGCGCTTATGGGGACCGGCGCCATGTATGCCAACATTGGAAAGTTTGGAAAGTCTATAGAACTGCTTGAGCGGGTAGCAAAAATTGCCCCCAATGATACGCTTGTGTATAGAAACCTTTATCAAATGTACATTTCTGTGGGTGATGGGGCAAAGGCGCAAGAAGTGCTAAACAAATATTGGTCGATAAAAACAGCGCCCCCACCGGCACAGTAAATCACAGTATAATTTCCGGCTTTCTCCTTGCCTCTCCCTTCAATAGCCGCTCGTCATCCCGAGCGGAGCGAACGAAGTGAGCGAAGTCGAGGGATCTGCTGTCATTCGCACCTGCCAACAATCGATGGAAGACGCACCGCACCGCGCATTGCCCACATGTTCCGTAGGGGCGCACCTGTGTGTGCGCCCCTGTCCTTTTCGTTCCGCGCGGAACGGCGGCGTTGCGCGTAACGCCCCTACGGTGCGCCGCGCGGGTTTGCCTCCGCACGCGCCTACCCCCCGGGTGGCGGCGCTCCGCGCCTTACCCGGGGTTATGCAAATTGTTTCCCTGCGGGAAACAACGGAAAACGGGGAACGGAAAACGAACAACGCACCACGAAAAACGGAGAACAACTGTTCCCCGTAATTTCTAATTCGTAATTGTGTCCCGCAGCCCCCTTGCCTTTGACCCACGCCGCAACGCACCTTACGCTAAAATTTGTCTTAATTCGTTTTTAATTCGTAATTGTTACAACAAAAAAAGAACTTAAGCGCGCACCTAACCTAGTTTAGCTATTTTATGCAACGGTAGTTTAGGATGGAGCTCGTCGTGACAACGATTTCCGTGCAAGTAGTGGGGTCGACAGCGTAAGCATTGTTATTAAATGCGTTCTGATCAGTCCAGTAATTACCAGCAGCCAACGAGTTAGGCAGTGTGGCCTTTTTTTTGCACATGCATATCATCTCGCTAAGGGGCGTCAAGTGCCAACCCGAGCCTATAGAGGCACAGGCGGTCTTAGCGTCGGCCCAGTTTGCAGTACCGTAACTGCTCGCGCAGTTCACTTCTGTGAATCCTTTGCATAACGTGAAGTCGGTGCAGCAC
>JAITQQ010000178.1 GCA_031288855.1 Prevotellaceae bacterium | reverse complement strand
ATAAATTGGATTGAAAAATGTAGAGACGCGGCATGCCGCGTCTCTACCATTTTTGGCAAAGGCGGCATTCGGCATCCCGTCAGGGATGCATCCCTACAGGATGCAACGTTAATGGGAATATTCCGGTTTCTACCAAGCGGACATTCCTACGGAATGTGAAAACCCCGCATTGTGGAAAATTTTGCGTATATTTGCGGGAAATAAAAAAATAACTATCATGGTAATAGAACGAACAGCCGACGAATTTGTTATCCGTTTCCCATTCACCGCCAATACGGAACAAATACAAGACGTGATAGACTATCTGCGTTACAAGGAACTAACGGATAACTACAGCGTTGCACAATCCGAAGTAGACAACCTGTCACGCGAAATCAACCGCAACTGGTGGAAACAAAATGCTGCTAAATTTGAAAAATAGCCCAACGATGAAGATTATCGTTGACACCAACGTTGTATTCAGCGCCCTGCTCAACACCAACAGCCGTATCGGCAGACTGCTGTTGGATACAGGCGGCTTATAATTCTCAACTAAAATCACTATCTTTGCGGCAAATTGGCATCATGGAGACAATCGAACTGCGCCGCATGGAATTTTTCGCCTACCATGGACACCTGCCCGAAGAGCGGCTGGTGGGCAATTATTTTTACGTGGACGTGGCGCTTGACGCCGACCTGAGCAAGGCAATAGAAACCGACTGTTTAGACGATACGGTTAATTATCAACAGGTTTATGATGTGGTGAGGCGCGAGATGGAAACCCCGTCGCGGCTGCTCGAGCACGTGGCTGGGCGCATTGTGAAGGCGCTGTATGCCGAAGTGCCGGGCATAAAGCGGCTTTCCGTAAGGGTTACGAAACAAAACCCGCCTTTGGGTGGAAAAACGGAAAGCTCTACTGTGCAGATAGTTAGATAACGGCAAGAAAGCTTTTTCAACAAATTCGGCTAAAATGTTTTGTTATTTTTTGCGAGTTGGCAAAAAATTCTTATCTTTGCGCTCCATTTTGGGCAAATATGTTCATTTTGTATGCCGATGTAGCTCAGTTGGCCAGAGCAGCTGATTTGTAATCAGCTGGTCGGGGGTTCGAATCCCTCCATCGGCTCCGGTTAATTGGGCGAGAGAAAGTTAGTGTTATTGAAATATTGAGGGGGAGATACCAAAGTGGCCAACTGGGGCAGACTGTAACTCTGCTAGCGTATGCTTTCGTAGGTTCGAATCCTGCTCTCCCCACGTTTGCGGAAGTAGCTCAGTCGGTAGAGCATCAGCCTTCCAAGCTGAGGGTCGCGGGTTCGAACCTCGTCTTCCGCTCAACGAAGAAGGCCAGCGTAGCTCAGTGGTAGAGCGCTTCCTTGGTAAGGAAGAGGTCGTGAGTTCAATTCTCACCGCCGGCTCAAAATGTAGAGGAAACTAAATTAAAAAAAATAATATTATGGCAAAAGAAACTTTCAAACGGGATAAACCCCACGTGAATGTTGGAACCATTGGCCACGTGGACCATGGTAAAACGACTTTGACCGCTGCAATTACAACCGTACTTGCTACAAAAGGCCTTTCTGAAGTACGTACTTTCGATTCTATCGATAACGCACCCGAAGAAAAAGAACGCGGTATTACCATTAATACGGCTCACGTAGAATATCAAACGGCCAATCGCCACTACGCACACGTGGACTGTCCGGGCCACGCCGACTATGTGAAGAACATGGTGACCGGCGCAGCGCAAATGGACGGCGCAATTCTTGTAGTGGCCGCTACCGACGGCCCGATGCCGCAAACGCGCGAACACATTCTTCTGGCACGCCAGGTGAACGTTCCCCGTATCGTTGTATTCCTGAATAAGGTGGATATGGTTGACGACCCCGAAATGCTTGACTTGGTAGAAATGGAAGTGCGCGAACTGTTGAGCTTTTATAAATTCGACGGCGACAACACACCGGTTATTCGCGGGTCTGCTTTGGGCGGGCTGAACGGAGAGCCGCAATGGGTAGAAAAAATCATGGAGCTCATGGATGCGGTAGATACTTACATCCCTGTTCCTCCGCGTGACAACGAAAAGCCTTTCCTCATGCCTGTGGAAGACGTGTTCTCTATCACCGGACGCGGTACGGTGGCCACCGGGCGTATTGAAACCGGCGTCATCAAAGTGGGCGAAGAAGTGGAAATAATCGGACTGGGCGAAAAACCCACCAAGACTACCGTTACCGGCGTGGAAATGTTCCGCAAGCTGCTTGACCGCGGTGAAGCCGGCGATAACGTAGGGCTGTTGCTTCGTGGCGTTGATAAAAAAGACATCAAGCGCGGACAGGTTATTGCAAAACCGGGCTCAATTACGCCGCACAAGAAGTTCCAAGCTGAGATTTACGTATTGAAGAAAGAAGAAGGCGGACGCCACACTCCTTTTCACAATAAATACCGCCCGCAGTTCTATCTGCGTACGTTAGACGTTACCGGTGAAATTACGCTGCCGCAAGGCACCGAAATGGTGTTGCCCGGCGATAACGTGACTATTACCGTAGAGTTGATTTATCCTGTGGCTATGGGAGAAGGCTTGCGCTTCGCCATTCGTGAAGGCGGCCGGACAGTGGGCGCCGGACAGGTAACGAAGATTTTAGATTAACAGGAAGTAGAAGTGGAGGGTTTTCCCGCGCTTCTACTTTACGAACAGGGGCATAGTTCAAGGGTAGAATAGCGGTCTCCAAAACCGTTGATGGGCGTTCGAATCGCTCTGCCCCTGCAGTAATTTGTGTATGTTACGATGCGCAAATTAGCTTTAGAGCAACAGCGTAACACGGAGGGCGGCTTCCAATCCCGATGTGTTACAAATCGTTTTTAAATTAACAGAATGAAAAAGATTAATGCGTATTTCGGAGAAGCTTACAATGAGTTGGTACATAAAGTAACGTGGCCTTCGTTTGGCCAGTTGCAGTCCAGCGCTGTGGTTGTGATGATAGCCTCTGTGATCATGTCGCTGGTTATTTTCGCAATGGATCTTACGTTCCGCCAAGTGATGACGTTTATTTACGAATTTTTGTATTAAAGCATTTATAGAAAATGAGTGAAATACCCAAAAAATGGTATGTCTTGCGCGCTGCGGGAGGCAAGGAAAAAAAGGCCAAGGAGTATATCGAGAACGAAATTAAACGTTTGAAACTTGACGATTATATTTCGCAGGTACTTATTCCTACCGAGAAAATTTACCAGGTGAAGAATGGTAAAAAGGTGAGCAAGGATCGCATTTTCTATCCGGGATACATTTTAATCGAAGCAGCTTTGGTAGGCGAAGTGCCCCATATTCTGCGCAACACCACCCACATTTCCGGCTTTTTGGGCGAGACCAAAGGCGGCGAGCCCATGCCTTTGCGTTTAAGCGAGGTAAACCGCATTTTGGGACGTGTGGATGAGTTGGCGGAAAACGAGGAAGAGAACATTACGCCTTTTGTAGTGGGCGAAGCCGTGAAGGTGACCGATGGCCCCTTCAACGGATTCAACGGTACGATTGAAGAGATTAACGAAGATAAGAAGAAGTTGAAAGTGATGGTGAAGATCTTCGGGCGTAAGAACTTGCTGGAGCTTAGTTTCATTCAAGTAGAAAAAGAATAACAAACAAACATTATGGCGAAAGAAATTGCCGGACTGATAAAACTACAAATCAAAGGCGGAGCGGCTAACCCCTCGCCGCCGGTGGGCCCTGCGTTAGGATCTAAGGGTGTAAACATTATGGAGTTTTGCAAGCAGTTTAATGCACGCACGCAAGACAAGGCGGGGAAGGTTTTGCCCGTCATCATTACGGTTTACAGCGACAAGTCGTTTGATTTTATCGTGAAGCAGCCGCCTGTGGCGGTGCAACTGAAAGAAGCGGCCAAGATACAGTCGGGCTCGAATGAGCCTAATCGCAAAAAGGTTGCCAGCGTGACTTGGGAACAAGTGCGCAAAATTGCCGAAGACAAAATGCCCGATATGAATGCATTTACGTTAGGCTCGGCAATGAGCATGGTGGCCGGGACCGCCCGTAGTATGGGCATTACCGTTGATGGTGAAAAGCCCAATGTAAACTAAAAAATTCATGCAGTAATGAGTAAGTTGACAAAAAAACAAAAAGTAGTTTACGCCAAAGTCGATACTACCAAACGCTATAAGCTCGCGGAAGCGGCCGATTTGTTGAAGGAAGTTACTTTCACCAAATTCGACGCTTCGGTTGAACTTGCAGTACGCCTTGGTGTGGATCCGCGTAAGGCCAATCAAATGGTGCGTGGCGTAGTAACTCTTCCGCATGGAACAGGAAAAACTGCTCGCGTGCTGGTGCTTTGCACGCCCGATAAAGAGGCGGAAGCAAAAGCGGCCGGCGCCGATCATGTTGGATTAGACGAGTATATCGAGAAGATAAAAAGCGGATGGACCGATATTGACGTAATCATTTGCACCCCTTCCGTGATGGCGAAAGTGGGCGCTTTGGGACGCGTATTGGGCCCGCGCGGTTTGATGCCCAACCCAAAAACAGGCACCGTGACTATGGAAATAGGCAAAGCGGTGGAAGATGTGAAGGGTGGTAAAATCGACTTTAAAGTCGATAAACAAGGCATCGTGCATGCAGCAATAGGAAAGGTGTCGTTTGACGCCGGAAAGATTGTTGAAAATGCACAGGAATTCTTGAATACGGTAATAAAATTAAAACCTCAGGCACTCAAAGGAACGTATGTGAAAAGCATTTATTTGTCGTCGAGCATGAGCCCCGGCTTGTGTATCGATACCAAATCAGTAGGTGCTGCCGAATAATCTTAAATGATGTAGCGTATGAAAAAGGAAGAAAAGAAAGTGATTATAGATGCTTTGGCAGAACAACTGAAACAAATGCCGACGTTTTATCTGGCGGATGTTTCAGGGCTGAACGCTGAAAACACATCGAAGCTGCGCAGGGTTTGTTTTGAGAAAAAAGTGAAATTGGTGGTGGTGAAAAACACCCTCCTCAAAAAAGCTTTGGAACAAAACAGCTTTGCGGAATCCGACATTTATAAAGTGCTTGAAGGCTCTACAGCAGTAATGTTTACCGAAGTGGCCAATGTGCCCGCCAAACTGATTAAAGAGTTCGGCAAGCAATATGGCAAACCGGTATTGAAAGGCGCGTATGTGCAGGAAAGCCTCTATCTGGGCGCCGCTGCGTTAGACGATCTCGTAAACATCAAGTCGCACGATGAGTTGATTGGCGATGTGATCGGATTGTTGCAATCACCTGTTCAACGTGTTCTCTCCGCTTTACAATCGGGCGGCAACACGATTTCAGGCGTAGTAAAAACCCTCTCGGAACGTTCGGAAGGGAAGTAAAATGTAAAGGCGAAAAATCGCCAAATAAAAAAGTATTAACAAATAAAAAATAACAGAATATCATGGCAGACGTTAAAAAATTTGCGGAAGAGTTGGTTAACCTTACTGTAAAAGAAGTACAGGAATTAGCTACTATTTTGAAAGAAGAATATGGCATTGAGCCTGCTGCTGCAGCCGTAGCTGTGGCTGCACCCGCTGCTGGCGGCGGAGCGGCCGCTGTTGCGGAACAAACAGCATTCGATGTGATTTTGAAATCACCCGGTCAGGCTAAATTACAAATTGTAAAAGTAGTAAAGGATATTACCGGGCTTGGTTTGAAAGAAGCGAAAGACTTGGTAGATGCTGCACCGAAAGCGATCAAGGAAAAAGTTTCGAAAGCGGAAGCAGAACAAGTTAAAGCACAACTCGAAGAAGCAGGCGGAGAAGTTGAAATCAAATAGTTTCTTCCGTCCCGATTTTCGGGAACATATTACAGGTTTAGAATCCTTATCAGGGTTCTAAGCCTTTTTGTCGTTTTTATAGTTTATTTCTCAACCAATACGAATACGATGTCGCAAACAAACACGAATCAGCGCGTTAACTTCGCTTCCTCCCAAAATCGCCTTAATTATCCCGATTTTTTGGAAATCCAATTAAAGTCGTTCCATGATTTTTTCCAACTTGAAACCACGTCGGAAAATCGCAAGAACGAAGGCCTTTTTAAAGTTTTTCAGGAAAACTTTCCCATTACGGATACCCGTAATAACTTTGTGCTCGAGTTCATGGACTACTTCGTGGACCCGCCGCGTTATTCCATTGACGAATGCCTCGACCGCGGATTGACGTACAGCGTCCCGCTGAAGGCCAAGCTCAAACTTTACTGTACCGACCCCGAACACGAGGACTTCGATACGGTAATACAAGACGTGTATTTAGGCACGGTTCCTTATATGACTCCTTTCGGCACGTTTGTAATCAACGGCTCTGAGCGTGTCGTAGTGTCGCAGTTGCACCGTTCGCCCGGCGTGTTCTTCGGGCAGAGCCTGCATGCCAACGGCACAAAACTCTACTCGGCGCGTATCATTCCGTTTAAAGGCTCGTGGATTGAATTTGCCACAGACATTAACAACGTGATGTATGCCTACATTGACCGTAAAAAGAAATTGCCTGTAACCACATTGCTCCGCGCCATCGGTTACGAGAGCGATAAAGATATATTGGAAATATTCGGCTTGGCCGATGAAATCAAAGTCAGCAAACCAAACCTGAAAAAAGTGGTTGGCCGCAAACTCGCTGCCCGCGTGCTCAAATCATGGATTGAGGATTTTGTGGATGAAGATACCGGCGAAGTTGTTTCCATTGAACGTAACGAAATTGTCATTGACCGCGAAACAGTGTTGGAAGATGAGCATATCGACCAGATTATTGAGTCGGGCGCTTCGGCTATCCTGCTGCATAAGGAAGACGCCAACGTGAGCGACTACGCCATTATTCATAACACGTTGCAGAAAGATCCGTGTAACTCCGAAAAGGAAGCGGTGGTTTACATTTACCGCCAGCTGCGCAATTCGGAGCCGCCCGACGAAGCTACGGCACGCGATGTAATCGACAAATTGTTTTTCTCCGACAAACGGTATGATTTGGGGCAAGTAGGCCGTTTCCGTTTGAACAGAAAACTCGATTTGCGCACCGGCGCTGATGTGCGGGTGCTGACCAAAGAAGATATTATTGCAATTATTAAACACCTGATTCAGCTGATTAATTCGAAAGCTGATGTGGATGATATTGACCACTTGAGCAACCGCCGTGTGCGCACGGTAGGCGAACAGTTGGCCAACCAGTTCGGCGTGGGATTGGCGCGCATGGCGCGGACTATCCGCGAACGAATGAACGTGCGCGACAACGAAGTGTTTACGCCCATTGATTTGATTAACGCCAAGACATTGTCGTCGGTGATTAATTCGTTTTTTGGCACTAGCCAGTTGTCGCAGTTCATGGATCAAACCAACCCGCTGGCCGAGATGACGCACAAGCGCCGTATGTCGGCGTTGGGACCCGGCGGCTTGTCGCGCGAGCGTGCAGGTTTTGAAGTGCGCGACGTGCACTATACACACTACGGGCGCTTGTGCCCGATTGAAACGCCGGAAGGCCCGAATATCGGGTTGATTTCGTCATTGTGCGTGTATGCCCGCATCAATCCGTTGGGATTTATTGAAACGCCGTACCGGAAAGTGGATAACGGCCGCGTGGACCTCTCCGATAAAGGCGTGGTATATATGAGCGCCGAAGAAGAAGAAGAAAAAATGGTGGCGCAAGCCAACGCAAAAGTAAACCCGGATGGCGAAATCGACGAAGAACGCATCAAATGCCGGTACGAAGCCGATTATCCGGTTGTGCGCAAGGATGAAGTGAACTTGATGGACGTGGCGCCCAACCAAATTGCGTCAATCGCCGCATCGCTTATTCCTTTCCTTGAACACGACGACGCCAACCGCGCGCTCATGGGCTCTAACATGATGCGGCAAGCCGTGCCGCTCATCCGCCCGCAAGCGCCTATCGTGGGAACAGGTTTGGAAGCGGTAGTAGTCCGCGACAGCCGCACGCAAATTGCCGCTACCGGCAAGGGCGAAGTGGTGTATGTGGACGCCAGCGAAATTCATGTGAAGTATGAGCGTTCCGAAAACGAACGCTTCGTGAGCTTCGACCAGGATGTGACGGTATATAAATTGCCGATTTACCGTAAAACCAACCAGAATACCTGTATCAACCTGCGCCCCTTGGTGCGCAAGGGCGACAAGGTAGCGCCCGGACAAATCATGACCGAGGGCTACGGCACACAGAGCGGCGAACTGGCCTTGGGCAGTAACCTCAAAGTGGCGTTCATGCCTTGGAAAGGATACAATTTCGAGGATGCCATCGTGTTGTCGGAACGGTTGGTGCGTGAAGACGTATTTACTTCCATCCACGTTGATGAATACATTATGGAAGTGCGCGACACCAAACGCGGATTAGAAGAATTGACCAACGATATTCCCAACGTGAGCGAAGAAGCTACACGCAACCTTGATGAAAACGGTATTATCCGCATTGGCGCTAACGTAGAGCCCGGCGATGTGCTCATCGGTAAAATTACGCCCAAAGGGGAAAGCGACCCTTCGCCCGAAGAAAAATTGCTGCGCGCTATTTTCGGCGACAAGGCCGGCGACGTGAAAGACGCCTCATTAAAGGCTTCTCCGTCGCTGTTCGGTACAATTATCGAACGCCGCCTGTTCTCGCGTGTGATGAAAGACCCGGGAAAGAAAGGCAAGCAACAGGGCAAAGCCCAAATGCAAAAGGTGGATGATGATTTTGAAAAGAAAGTACGCGTACTCAGGGAAGTGTTGTTCGATAAATTGTCGAAACTGCTCGAAGGAAAAGTGTCGCAAGCCATCTCCGACCTTTATGGCGTGGAGATAGTGAGCAAAGGCACGAAATTCACCGGGCGCTTGCTTGGCAATCTCGATTACGAAAATATCAATCCCAACAAGTGGACAACCGATAAGGAGACCAACACGCTGGTGAAACAGGTAATCAATAATTACCTGATTAAATACAAAGAACTTGACGCCGAAGTGAAACGTCTCAAATACAATATCACTATTGGCGACGAGCTGCCCAACGGCATTATACAATTGGCCAAAGTGTATGTGGCGAAGAAACGTAAAATCAAAGTGGGCGATAAGATGGCAGGCCGACACGGAAACAAAGGTATTGTGGCCAAAGTGGTGCGCGATGAAGACATGCCGTTCCTCGAAGACGGAACGATTGTCGATATTGTGCTGAATCCGCTTGGCGTGCCCTCGCGGATGAACCTCGGGCAGATTTACGAAACCGTACTGGGATGGGCCGGGAAAGAATTGGGATTGAAGTTTAGCACGCCCATTTTTGACGGTGCAAGCCTCGACGAAATTACCAAATACACGGAGGACGCCGGTATTCCGAAATATGGGAAAACCTACCTGCGCGACGGAGGAACAGGCGAACTGTTCGACCAGCCCGCCACCGTAGGGATTATCTACATGTTGAAACTCGGTCACATGGTTGACGACAAGATGCACGCGCGTTCTATCGGGCCGTACTCGCTCATTACGCAACAGCCGCTTGGTGGTAAGGCGCAGTTTGGCGGGCAGCGTTTCGGAGAAATGGAAGTGTGGGCTATCGAAGCGTTTGGCGCTTCCAATGTCCTGCAGGAAATTCTTACCGTGAAATCAGACGATGTGATGGGGCGTTCACGCGCTTACGAATCCATTGTGAAAGGCGACCCGATGCCGCAACCCGGCATTCCCGAAGCGCTCAATGTAATTTTGCATGAACTTCGCGGATTGGGCTTGAGCCTTCGCATGGAGTAATTTTTAGTATTTTTAATTTGTAATAGAAAGAACATTACCGATATGTCACAAAAAAAAGTAAGTAAGCAGAAAACCAACTTCAACAAGATAACGATTAGCTTGGCGTCGCCCGAAGAAATTCTGGAACATTCGGCCGGGGAAGTGCTGAAACCTGAAACCATTAATTACCGCACCTACAAGCCCGAACGCGACGGTTTGTTCTGCGAGCGTATTTTTGGCCCCATCAAGGATTATGAATGTCATTGCGGTAAATACAAACGCATCCGCTATCGCGGCATTGTGTGCGACCGCTGCGGCGTTGAAGTAACCGAAAAGAAAGTGCGCCGTGAGCGCACCGGGCACATTTCATTGGTGGTGCCGGTGGCGCACATCTGGTATTTCCGCTCTACGCCGAATAAAATTGCCTATTTGCTGGGTATCCCTTCCAAAAAATTGGAAGCTATTATTTATTACGAACGCTACGTGGTTATCCAACCGGGCGTGAAAGCGTCGGAAGGCGTTAAGGAATACGATTTCCTGACGGAAGACGAATACCTTCAAATCATGGAGGAATTGCCGAAAGACAATCAACTGCTCGAAGACGAACACCCCGATAAATTCATTGCCGGCATGGGCGCGGAAGCCATCTACGCCATGTTGAAGCGGCTTAATCTTGACGACTTGTCGTATGACTTGCGCCACAAAGCCGATACCGAAACATCGCAACAACGCCGCGCAGAAGCCCTGAAGCGCTTGAACGTGGTGGAAGCGTTCCGCGAGTCGAAAGACATCAACAAGCCCGAGTGGATGATTATGAAAGTAATTCCAATCATCCCGCCCGACTTGCGCCCGCTGGTGCCGTTGGATGGCGGGCGTTTTGCCACATCCGACCTGAACGACCTTTACCGCAGGGTAATCATCCGCAACAACCGCCTCAAACGCTTGATTGAAATCAAAGCGCCCGAAGTGATTTTGCGAAATGAGAAACGCATGTTGCAGGAAGCTGTGGACTCGCTGTTCGACAATTCGCGCAAATCGAATGCGGTGAAAACCGAAGCCAACCGCGCCCTCAAATCACTTTCCGATAGTTTGAAAGGAAAGCAAGGGCGTTTCCGCCAAAACCTTTTGGGTAAGCGGGTGGACTACTCGGCGCGTTCGGTTATTGTGGTGGGACCCGAACTGAAAATGCACGAATGCGGCTTGCCCAAAGACATGGCCGCTGAATTATACAAGCCGTTTGTTATCCGTAAACTTATAGAACGCGGCATTGTGAAAACCGTGAAATCGGCAAAGAAGATAGTGGATAGGAAAGACCCGGTGATTTTTGATATTCTGGAAAACGTGATGAAAGGGCACCCGGTGTTGCTTAACCGTGCGCCGACCCTTCACCGCTTGGGTATTCAGGCCTTCCAACCGAAGCTGATTGAAGGCAAAGCCATCCAGTTGCACCCGCTGTCGTGTACCGCATTCAACGCCGACTTTGACGGCGACCAAATGGCCGTGCACTTGCCGCTGGGCAATGCCGCCATTCTGGAAGCCCAATTGCTGATGCTCGGCTCGCACAACATTCTGAATCCGGCTAACGGCGCGCCCATCACAGTGCCGTCGCAAGACATGGTGTTGGGGCTTTACTACATCACCAAATCGCGCAAAGACGCAAAAGGGGAAGGGCTTATTTTCTACGGCACGGAAGAAGCGGTTATCGCTTATAATGAAAAAGCCGTTGACCTGCACGCTATCGTGAAAGTGCGGGCGGCATTGCCGCAAGCCGACGGCACCGAAAAATACGAACTCATTGAAACTACTGTAGGCCGCATACTCTTTAACCAGTTTGTGCCGAAAGAAGCGGGATATATCAACGAAGTGCTGACTAAAAAATCGCTGCGCGATATTATCGGGAACGTGCTTAAGTCGGGCGGCATTGCCGTTACAGCCAAGTTCCTCGACGACATCAAAGACCTCGGATACCAGATGGCATTCCGCGGCGGGCTGTCGTTCAACCTCGACGATGTGATTGTTCCTTCCGAAAAAGAAACATTGGTAGAGAACGGTTACCAGGAAGTAGAAGAGGTGCTGAACAACTACAACATGGGATTTATCACCAACAACGAACGCTACAACCAGATTATCGACATTTGGACACACACCAACGCCAAGCTTACGCAAACGGTGTTGAAACAACTGTCGAGCGACAAACAGGGCTTCAACTCCGTATATATGATGTTGGACTCGGGCGCGCGGGGGTCTAAGGAACAAATCCGCCAGCTTTCGGGGATGCGCGGTTTGATGGCGAAGCCCCAGAAATCGGGCGCTACCAGCGCTGAAATTATCGAAAACCCGATTCTCGCGAACTTCAAAGAAGGCTTGTCGGTGTTGGAATATTTTATTTCCACCCACGGCGCGCGGAAAGGGTTGGCCGATACCGCGCTGAAAACAGCCGACGCCGGTTACCTTACCCGCCGTTTGGTTGACGTGTCGCAAGATGTAATTATCAACGAAGAAGACTGCGGCACTTTGCGCGGCCTTGTGGCTTCGGCCATCAAAAATAAGGATGAGGTGGTGGAATCGCTCTACGAGCGTATCCTCGGGCGCACCAGCGTGCATGATGTATATCATCCGCTCACAGGCGAGCTCATTGTGGCCGCCGGCGACGAGTTTACGGAAGAAGTGTCGAAAATCATCGAAGAATCGCCGATTGAACAGGTCGAAATCCGTTCGGTGCTGACCTGCGAATCGAAGAAAGGCGTATGCAGCAAGTGCTACGGCCGCAACCTTGCTACAGGGCACATGGTGCAACAGGGCGAGGCCGTGGGCGTAATTGCCGCACAGTCTATCGGCGAGCCGGGCACGCAGCTGACCCTGCGTACATTCCACGTAGGGGGTACGGCGTCGAGCATTGCCGCCGACAACAAACTGACCGCCCGCTACGACGGCCGCCTCGAAATTGACGAGCTGCGTGTGGTGCACACCACAAATAAAGACGGCGTGGAATTAGACATCGTGATTGGGCGGCTGGCCGAAATGCGCATCGTGGACAACAACACCGGCATTACGCTTTACCAACATAACGTGCCCTACGGCGCACAACTCTACTTCTCAAACGGCGCTAATGTGAAAAGAGGCGATTTGATTTGCGAATGGGACCCCTACAATGCGGTAATCATTTCCGAATTTGCCGGTAAAATTGCATTCGACAGCTTGATTGACGGCGTTACGTTCCGCGAAGAAGCCGACGAACAAACCGGCTACCGCGAAAAAGTAATCATCGAATCGCGCGACAAATCGCGCAACCCGGCCGTGCGCATTCTCGATACCAAAGGAAACGAAATTAAGCAATACAACTTGCCGGTGGGCGCTCACATCGTGGTGAACGAGGGCGAGAAAGTGACAGGCGGGCAAATTCTGGTGAAAATCCCGCGTGCCGTAGGCAAATCGGGCGACATCACCGGCGGCTTGCCCCGCGTGACCGAACTCTTTGAAGCCCGCAACCCCTCTAATCCGGCAGTGGTGTCGGAAATCGACGGCGAAGTCATCATGGGCAAAATCAAACGCGGGAACCGCGAAATTACGGTACGCTCGAAACTCGGCGACGAAAAGCGTTACTTGGTGCCGCTTTCAAAACAAATACTGGTGCAGGAAAACGACTACGTGCGCGCCGGAACGCCCTTGTCCGACGGCGCTATTACGCCGCTCGATATTTTGGCGATTCAAGGCCCCATCAAAGTGCAGGAGTATATTGTGAATGAAGTGCAGGAAGTATATCGCATGCAGGGCGTGAAAATTAACGACAAGCACTTTGAAGTAATCGTGCGCCAAATGATGCGCAAGGTAGAAATTGTGGACCCGGGCGACACTCGTTTCCTCGCCGAGCAGTTGGTGGACAAATGGGAGTTCATGCAGGAAAACGATTTTATTTACGATAAGAAAGTAGTGATTGAGCCGGGCGACTCGCAAAACCTGAAAGCCGGGCAGATTGTGACCGCACGCAAACTGCGTGACGAAAATTCACAATTGAAGCGGAAAGACCTGAAACCGGTAGAGGCGCGCGACGCTATGCCCGCCACCTCGAGCCAGATGTTGCAGGGGATTACCCGCGCGGCATTGCGCACCGGCAGCTTCATGTCGGCGGCGTCGTTCCAGGAAACGACCAAAGTGTTGAGCGAGGCCGCTATTCACGGCAAGGAAGACAACCTCGAAGGGTTGAAGGAAAATGTGATTTGCGGGCACCTGATACCTGCCGGCACCGGTATGCGTTACATCGACAAGCTCATTGTGGCTTCTATGGAAGACTACCAACGGATGTCGGAAGGCGGCGGGCGGAAAGGCAAAGAAAAAGACAGGGACAGAGATAGGGACAAAGACAGGGATAAGGACAAGGAAAAGGAAAAAGCCGCCGCGCAATAGCG
>JAITQQ010000173.1 GCA_031288855.1 Prevotellaceae bacterium | reverse complement strand
ACACACGCCACGCCGGATTTAAACCACGCCGTTAAATTTTCTTCGGTGGGCTCTACGCCGCCGGTGACCATGAGTTTCGACCACGGCATCGGAGCAAGCATGTTCTTCACAAACGACGGACCTCCGACATTTCCGGCAGGAAATATTTTGATGAGGTCGCAGCCGGCTTCCTGCGCAAATCCCACTTCCGACACTGTTCCGCAGCCCGGCGTGTAAGAAATGGCGCGGCGGTTAGCTACTTTGGCCACGTCGGGGTTGAACAGGGGGCCAACAATAAAATTAGCGCCCAATTGAATGTACAGTGATGCTGTTCCCGCATCCACTACCGAGCCGATGCCCATGACCATCTCGGGACACTGCACAGCCGCCCACCGGTTGAGTTCGCCGAATACCTCGTGGGCAAAATCGCCGCGGTTGGTAAACTCAAAAGCCCGCACCCCGCCTTCGTAGCAGGCGGCAACCACTTGCTTTGCCGTTTCCGCATCGTGATGATAAAACACCGGCACCATGCCGGTTTCAAAGATGGTGGACAACATGTCTATTTTAGAAAATCGTGCCATATTTTTTCAGATTGATATCACAAATGTAATATTTTTTTCGTGCGCGACCTCAAGGCTGCTTTCCGATGTAGGCCAATATACCGCCATCCACGTAAAGGATGTGGCCGTTTACGAAATTGGAGGCTTCGGATGCCAGAAACACGGCGGGGCCTACCAAATCGTCGGGCGCTCCCCAGCGCGCCGCCGGCGTTTTGGCGATGATGAACGAATCGAACGGATGGCGCGAGCCGTCGGATTGCTGTTCGCGCAAGGGCGCTGTTTGGGGCGTAGCAATGTAGCCCGGTCCAAGACCGTTGCATTGAATGTTATGTTCGCCGTATTCCGACGCAATGTTGCGGGTGAGCATCTTCAATCCGCCTTTGGCCGCCGCGTAAGCCGACACGGTTTCCCGCCCCAGCTCGCTCATCATCGAACATATATTGATGATTTTGCCACGTCCTTTTTTAATCATGCCCGGAATAACTGTTTTCGACACGATGAACGGGCCGTTCAGGTCAATGTCTATCACCTGGCGGAAGTCCGCCGCCGACATATCGGTCATCGGAATACGTTTGATGATGCCGGCGTTGTTTACCAAAATATCAATGACGCCGATTTCTTTTTCGATGTGAGCAATCGTGTCCTTCACTTGCTGTTCATTGGTTACATCGCACACATAGCCGGTTGCCCGGATGCCGGCGTCCTTGTAGGCGGCCAGCCCTTTGTCCACCAGTTCCCGGTTGATGTCGTTAAACACAATCGTTGCACCGGCCTTTGCGAAACCCGAAGCAATGGCAAATCCAATGCCGTAAGACGCGCCCGTCACTAAGGCGATTTTACCTTCTAAAGAAAATTTATTGTCCATATTCTTTATAATTTGTAATTGTTGTTATCTGGAAACGCGGCCGGAGCCGTCGCCTTTCATGAGTTGTTCGACCTCCTGAACGGTTACCAAGTTATAATCGCCGTAGATGGTATGTTTCAAGGCTGAGGCCGCTACTGCAAACTCCAGGGCTTTCTTGTCGTCGCCGGGATAGGAGAGCAGGCCGTAAATCAAGCCGCCCATGAACGAGTCGCCGCCGCCCACGCGGTCAACAATGTGGGTAATGTCGTAGCGTTTGGATTGGTGCAACACGCCTTCCGCGTAGAGGCATCCGCCCCAGGTGTTGTGGTTGGCGTTGATAGAGCCGCGCAGCGTAATGATTACTTTTTTGGCCTTTGGAAATTTCGCCTGCAGTTGCCGGCAAACCGATTCAAACTCGGCAGCGTCCACATTTCCGCCGGTATGCGAAACGTCGAAACCCTGCGGTTTGATGCCGAATACTTTTTCGGCGTCTTCTTCGTTTCCTAAGATAATGTCGCAGCCGGCCACAAGTCCGGGCATGATTTCGGAAGCGGACTTACCGTATTTCCACAGGTTTTTGCGGTAATTCAAATCGCAGGAAACCGTGATGCCCATTTCATTGGCCGCATGTATTGCTTCTAAACAGGTTGCAGCGGCGCTTTGCGACAATGCCGGCGTGATGCCTGTCCAGTGAAACCACTGCGCGTCTTGAAGTATTTCACGCCAGTTCAGCATTCCCGGCTGAATCTCGGCAATGGCCGACCCGGTACGGTCGTAAATAACTTTGGAAGCGCGGGCAACCGCTCCCGTTTCAAGAAAATAAATGCCGACCCTTTCGCCTCCGCGAAGAATATGGCTCGTCATCACATTGTGCTTTCTTAAATCGGCAATGCATGCTTCCGCCACATCGTTTTTCGGCAGGCGGGTAACAAATTCCGCAGGCACGCCATAGTTGGCCAGCGACACCGCCACATTGGCTTCCCCACCACCAAAACCGGCATTAAAGGAAGTAGCTTGTGCAAATCTTTGATAGCCGGGAGTTGCCAAACGAAGCATGATTTCCCCGAATGTAACCACTTTTTTCATATTATATTTGTTACTGTAATTTGTCTGCGGTAAAAGTGTCCATGTCGTCATAATCCAAATTTTCGCCGCACATGGCCCAGATAAACGAATAATTGCCGGTTCCTGCCGCGCTGTGAATCGACCACGAAGGAGAAATTACCGCCTGTTCATTCCCCATAAAGATGTGGCGGGTTTCCTGCGGCTCGCCCATAAAGTGGCACACAGCCTGCTTTTCGGACACTTTGAAATAGAAATAAGCCTCCATCCGGCGAGAGTGCGTATGCGGCGGCATGGTGTTCCACACGCTCCCTTCCTTGATTTCCGTCAGGCCCATTTGCAGTTGGCAGCAAGGCACTATTTCATTCAGGATAATCTGATTCAGGGTACGTTCGTTGGATGTGGCCTTTGCGCCTAATTCGCGGGTGCGGCGCATTTGGGCGGTGATTTTTGCCGTCGGATATTCCTTGTGCGCAGGCGCCGATGCAAAATAAAATTTAGCCGCCGGTTGCCCGGCCTTGCTTTTAAATACGACTTCTTTTGC
>JAITQQ010000163.1 GCA_031288855.1 Prevotellaceae bacterium | reverse complement strand
CAATTGGGCTGCACGTTGTGTGGCTTCTTTAAGATTCATGGGCAATTTCAAACAGTTTTATTCTTTCAGCAGCTCCGGCCGCAATAATTTTGTACGCATCAAAGCTTGTTCTTCCTGCCATTCGGCAATCAATTTGTGGTTGCCCGACAACAATACTTCAGGCACCCGCCAGCCGTTAAATTCTTCAGGGCGCGTATATACAGGCGGCGCCAGTAATCCGTCTTGGAAGGAATCGGTAAGCGCCGACGTTTCGTCGGAAATCGCGCCCGGCATCACCCGCGCCACAGCATCAACCAGCACGGCGGCAGCCAGCTCGCCGCCGCTCAGCACATAATCGCCGATGGAAATTTCTTTCGTGATTAAATGTTCACGGATACGGTGGTCGATGCCCTTGTAGTGCCCGCACAGTATCATAATATTCGACATTGTAGAAAAACGGTTTGCCATCGGTTGCGCCAAGCGCTCGCCGTCGGGCGTCAGATAGACGATTTCGTCATACGACCGTTCCGCCTTTAGTCTTTCAATGAGTTCAAACACGGGTGCAATCATCATCACCATGCCCGCCCCTCCGCCAAAAGCGTAGTCATCGACTTGCCGGTAACTGCCTTTGCCGCAATCACGAATATTATGCACGCGAATATCCACAATACCTTTGTCTTGTGCACGCTTAAGAATAGAATAACCCAAAGGGCTTTCCAATAATTCGGGAAGCAACGTTAAAATATCTATTCGCATCATACTGCAAATTTACACAAATTTTATTATCTTTGTTTTTTAATTGAGAAAAACGGACTTGTAGCTTATGAATATTCAACTACAAAATGCTGCTCCGGAGGAGCAATTCATCGCATCTCCACCTGCTGATGAAACTACGTCAGTGGAACTACACGAAGACGCCGCCATTCATGAAGAAGAAATGAATGAGGAGCACAGTACATTAAAATATATTCATCTTGAAAAAGAGGAATTGCTGGATGTCTTCGGAAAACTGCTCGAAACCCAACCTATTGAAGTCCTTCGCCGCGAGGCTGAGGCCATCAAGTCGGCGTTTTACAAATTTGTAAACCAGGAGCAGAAGAAAAAACTGCCGGAAGAAGAAAGTGATGAAAACCCGCAACCGGCGCCGGCTACGGATGAACAGCCTCAGGACGGTGAAGAGGTTACGGATAAACTGGAAGAACAGTTTAAGGCGCTTTATAATGAGTATAAACGCCGGCGTGTCGAATACAACCAACAAATCGAAATACAAAAGGAACAAAACCTTGTAGTGAAGCAAGGCATTATTGATGAGCTTAAAGCGCTGCTTGAAAAACAGGAAGACATCAACCATACGTTCCCCACATTTCGCGAGTTGCAACAACGATGGCGGGACACAGGCCCCGTGCCGTTGGCGCAAACCGCCGATTTGTGGAATACTTACCAGCACTATGTGGAGTTATTTTACGATTACGTAAAAATCAATAACGAATTGCGCGACCTCGACTTTAAGAAAAACCTCGAGGCGAAAACGCTGCTTTGCGAAAAAGCCGAAAAGCTTATTCTCGAATCCAACATCATCACTGCATTTAACAAATTGCAAAAATACCATGAGGAATGGCGTGAACTCGGCCCTGTAGCCCGCGAATACCGCGAGCACATGTGGGAGCGTTTTAAAGCCGCCACTTCCGCCATCAATAAGAAACATCAGGAATATTTTGAATCGCAAAAAGAAGAGCAGCGAAAAAATCTCGAGCTCAAACAGCAGTTGTGCGAAAAAGCCGAAGAGATAACTCAGGCTGAAGCCAAAGACAACAAGCTATGGAACGAGCAGTCTAAGGCGATAGAAGAACTTCAAAAAATGTGGAGAACCATAGGGTTTGCGACCAAGAAGGAGAACACGCGCATTTTTGAACGTTTTCGCGCCGCCTGCGACAAATTTTATGCGGCAAAGCGCGAATTTTACAAGCAGTTTAAAACCGATATGCAGGAAAACCTGCAAAAGAAAACAGCCCTTTGCGAACAGGTGGAAAGCCTTACCGGGAGCACGGACTGGAAGAAAACGACCGACAAACTCATCAGCCTGCAAAAACAATGGAAAGAAATAGGCGCTGTGCCGCGCAAACAGTCTGAGGCCATCTGGAAGCGTTTCCGCACGGCTTGTGATACGTTTTTCAACCAAAAAAACGAACATTTTTCTTCCATCGATTCCGAGCATGCTGAAAATTTACGGCAAAAACAGGCTATCATTGCGGAAGTCGAGGCTTTCATGCCTTCGGGAAATCCGGAAGAAGACCTTTCTACCCTGCAAGATTTTCAGCGCCGGTGGACCAATATCGGATTTGTTCCGTTTAAAGAAAAAGAACGCATACAGAACACTTACCGCACAGCCATTGAAAAACAATTCAAGAGCCTGAACATTACCGACAGCGAAAAGAAAATTATGCGTTTTAAATCGCGCATTAACGATATAAAAGGCGGCGGCGAAAAGGCCAAGCGGGCTATCCGTTCCGAACGGGAAAAATTAGTCTATAAACTCCGGCAACTCGAATCCGACATTGCTTTGTGGGAAAACAACATCGGCTTTTTTGCCAAATCAAAAAATGCCGAAACCATGATTGCCGAAGTGAACAAAAAAATTGAAAACGCAAAGGAAGAATTGCATATCATAGAAGAAAAAATTAAATTAATAGAGAAACAGTATAATTAACCTATGAACAAGAATACAGTTACAGGATTTGTCATAATAGGCGCAATCATTATAATTTTCACTTGGTATAATTCCAAAAATATTGAAGCACAACGCAAATTACAGTTCCAACGTGATTCCATCGTCCAAGTCGAACGAACCCGCTTGCAACGGCAACAACAAGCGCTCGACAGCGCCGCTGCCCTGCAAGCTCCATTGGCGCAGCCACAGGAAATTGAAGTAAAAGCACAACCGTCCACGTTAGGCGCTGTGCTCGATGCAGCCGCCACCGGAGAAGAACAGTTTTTCAATCTTGAGAACAACCTGCTATCACTCACATTTACCAACAAGGGCGGGCGCATAGCCGCAGCTACCATAAAAAACTACCACACATACGACAGTTTGCCTATCGTTCTTTTCAGCGGTAAAGAAAACGATTTTGCTTTGCAGTTTTTTACAAACCAGCAACTCTCCACTTCGTCTTTCTTCTTTACGCCTGTTAGCGTTCCGGCCAAAACAGCGCTCACCGAAACCGACTCATTGGCGCAACTCACCATGCGCCTTCCCATTGCAGACGATGCATACATAGATTACATCTACACCCTGCGCCACAACAGTCACAAGGTTAATCTCCACATTAAACTTGTGGGCATGGATAAGCACATCCCGAGAAACGCCACCAATCTTGACCTCTATTGGTCGGCCGACATGCGCAGGCAGGAACAGAATTTCTCAAATGAGAACAATTATTCTACCGTAGTGTATAAATATCCGGGCGAAGCCAATACCGAAGAACTCCGGTCGCGCGCCGAAGACGACCAAGCCAAGATACCGACAAAAGTAGAATGGATTGCCTTCAAAGACCAATTCTTTTCGGCTATTCTTGTAGCGCCCGAAAATTTCACCCAAGCCAACGTAGCTTACAAGAATTATACGGAAAACCATCCCGACCGGATGCTCATGCATTGCGAGGCATCCATGCAATTGGCCTACAACAATAACAGCGAACAAACTATTCCCCTTGAATTTTATTTTACCACCCACCAATACAAAACTTTAAAAAATCAAGGCCACGACTTTGATAAATGAGTGTCGCTCGGCTGGGGGATTATGGGCTACATCAACCGGTGGTTTATCATTCCCGTATTTGATTTTCTGAATGGTTTCATTGCCAATTACGGCATCATCATTCTTATTCTTACCTTACTGATTAAAATTATTCTGCTGCCCCTTACCCAGCGTTCGCATGTGTCTTCCGCCAAAATGAAAGTGTTGCAGCCGGAAGTGGCCAAGATTAATGAAAAATATCCCAAGCGTGAAGACGCTATGAAGAAGCAGCAGGAAATTATGGCGCTGTATAAGAAAACCGGTGTAAGCATGATGGGGGGCTGCCTCCCGATGCTCCTGCAAATGCCGATACTCATTGCCATGTTCAACTTTTTCCCCGCTTCATTCGAGTTGCGCCAGAAAAGTTTCCTGTGGGCGCACGACCTCAGCACGTACGATTCTGTGCTTGAACTGCCTTTCACCATTCCGTTCTACGGCAGCCACATCAGCCTTTTCGTGTTGTTGATGGCGGTGTCGTTATTCTTCTATTCCAAAGCCACCTTGTCGCAAACCGCTTCAAATAACCAAATGCCGGGCATGAAATTTATGCAATTGTACCTCATGCCGATTCTCATGCTCGTGATGTTTAACAGCTATTCCAGCGGGTTGAGCTATTATTTTATGCTTTCTAATTTCATTACGATAGGGCAAACGTGGGTAATCCGCAAGTGGTTTGTAGATGAAGAAGACTTGTTGCGCAAGATGAAAGCGCGCGCCGCACAACCGGTCAAAAAATCGAAATTCCAGCAGCGCCTTGAAGAAGCCGCCCGCGCCCAACAACAGCGCAAAAAAAGTAGAAATTAAAATTGCTTCTATTTTTAGTTATCTGTGGCTATTACACAAAACATACAAACTATAAAAAACAGCTTGCCTCCACACATTGCATTGGTGGCCGTGTCGAAGACACACCCGGCAAGCC
>JAITQQ010000088.1 GCA_031288855.1 Prevotellaceae bacterium | reverse complement strand
AAGGTGTGCAATACGCCAGGTTCATCAAATTCAAACGACAACTTGTAATTGCCCGACCACGCCAAAGCGCCGGCATACACATCGCCGAAATCCTCTTCCGCCGGCCTGTTGAGCGACAGAAGGAATGAGGGGTTTTCGGATTGCGCCGTCCGTATGCCTTTTTTCGATTCAATAACTTTCGTGCCCGGCGTCAACAGTTCTTCTTTCCACTGCATTTCGGCCGCCCACGAGCCGTAAAAGTGCGTCAGGTAGTACGCCTCAGCGTGAAGCGGAAAGTAAGAAGATGCAATATTGGCGATGCGCACCGGCTCTTTCTCGTGATGCCAAACGGTGACATATTGCACAATGACGTCTTCGGATTTGTGGGCTACAAAATGGACATCCACAAATACCGGATACAGCTTGTCTTTCAGGTGCACGACGGTCACGGTGCGGTTATCGTCGAGCGCATCGCTTTCGGTATCGAGATAAACCAATTCCGTAGTCAGCACACCGTCTTCATGGAGTAAGCGCAGGGCGGGATTCAGGAAATAATGCCCGCCGTATGCGGGGTATAATTGTTGTTCCACCATTCTCCCGAGTGAAAAGTCGGCGGTGCTGTCCAGCCTGTTGCCCCAATACTGAAAGGAAACCGGCGCATCGGCTTTTGCCGTAAACACCATAGACGTATTATCGGTTCTTATTTCGATAATATCGAGAGACTGAACAATATCGGGAGATTGGACAACGCCGGGTGCTTGCCCCTGCACGGCCAAAGGAAGAAACAAAAGTGTCAAGTATTTTACGTTCATATCGGGTTGTTTTTGACGTTATACCACAACAAAGATAGTATTTTTTTAAGAAACGTAAAAATTCCTGCAACAGCCACTATGAAACAATCCGCAGCCGCGCGAATTTAAGCAACAAGGTTTTGGCGCCCTCTGCTTCAAAGTCCACAATTGCTTTCACATTGGAGGCGTCGCCTTCTATGCGTTTCACCGTGCCACGCCCAAAACGTTCGTGTTCAACGGCCATGCCTTCTTTTATCAATGCAGGGTCGTCGGGGCGGAAATCCGGTATGGGCCGGCGGTTCAATACCGGCGTGCGCTTTACCGGCCGCTGCCCAAAGCCTGTTTCCTTTTTCGCCAATGGCGAAAAGATGTCATCCTGCCGTTTTTCGGCAACGGGCGTTTCAAGGTATTTGTCATCAATATCGGATAAAAAACGGCTCGGCGGGTTTGAGGTTTGCTTGCCCCAACTATACCGGCTCTGCGCGAACGACACGGTAGCCTTGTGCTTTGCCCGCGTCAACGCCACATAAAACAGCCGGCGCTCCTCTTCTATACTTTCCGGCGAATACATCGACATGCTGCCGGGAAACAACGACTCTTCCATGCCCACCACAAACACATACCGGAACTCCAAGCCCTTTGCCGAATGAACGGTCATCAACGACACCTTGGGCTCGTCTTTCTTCTCCCTGTCCATATCGGTGAGCAGCGCCACATTTTCCAAATATTCGTGAATGGTAACCAATTCTTCCTCGCCTGCCTCTGCCTTCCGGCCTTCCACAAACTCTTTTACCGAGTTAAAAAGTTCTTCGAGATTTTCATAACGCGCCACGCCTTCCGGCGTTTTATCTTCATAGTACGCGGCCAGCAAGCCCGACCGCTTCCCCACGTTCATGGCATAATCATAAGCGTCGCATTGAAATTGCTGTGCCGACAATTCGTCAATCAACGCCATAAAGTCCGTCAACCGCTTGTATGCCGGCGACCGCAGGCCCATTTCCTCAGCCGAAAAATGATGCAGGGTGTCATAAATACTTTTTTCTTCCGCCATCGCTTTCGCCTCCAAGTGTTCCATAGACACATCGCCGATGCCGCGCGGCGGCACTTGCACAGCCCGCTTGAAAGCCTCGCTGTCGTTCGGGTTTGTGGCCAAGCGCAAATACGCAATCATATCCTTAATCTCCGCACGCTGGTAAAACGACGTGCCGCCATATATTTTGTAAGGAATATTCTTTCGCCGCAAGGCTTCTTCAAACACCCGCGACTGGGCGTTGGTGCGGTACAAAATGGCAAATTCGTCATACGATTTATGTTCTCCTTGCGCATGTTGCGCTATTGACGAAACCACCATAAACGCCTCTTCCTGGTCTGTATAGGCCTTTAATATCCCGATTTTCTCTCCGGTTTCCGCCCGCGAAAAACAAGTTTTATTCAGGCGCATCGTATTTTTCTCAATCACGCTGTTCGCCGCGTTCACAATGTTTTGCGTCGAGCGGTAATTTTCTTCCAATTTGTATTCCTTGTACTCGGGATAGTCATTTTTGAAGTTCAGAATATTTTCAATGCGCGCCCCGCGGAACGAATAAATACTTTGTGCATCATCGCCCACCACGCTGATGTTGCGTTCGGGCTCTGCGAGCCGTTTTATAATCAGATATTGTGCATAGTTCGTATCCTGATATTCGTCAACCAGAATGTAGCGGAAATAGCGCCGGTATTTTTCAAGCGCATCGGAAAAATCGCGGAACAAGATGTTTGTAAACAACAACAAATCGTCGAAATCCATAGCGCCCGACAAGCGGCATTTCTGCGCATACAGGCGATATATTTCATGCGTTTGCGGACAGCGCATCGCCGCATCGCCGGCCAACAGGTTGGCATTAGCGGCGTATGCCGACGGCGTAATCAGGTTGTTTTTCACCAAGGAAATACGCCCGAAGATGGAAGAAGGCTTATACACCTTTTCGTCCAAACCCAATTCTTTGATGCAGCTTTTGACCACGCTTCGGCTATCGGTTGTGTCGTAAATTGAAAATGAAGAAGGGAATCCCAAATGTTGGGCTTCCGCGCGGAGAATGTGTGCAAAAACGGAATGAAACGTACCCATCCACAAGCGGCGCACCTTATCGGGCCCCACCAATTGGCCGATACGCGCTTTCATTTCATTTGCCGCTTTGTTTGTAAAGGTCAGCGCCAATATGCTGTACGGCGCTACGCCCTGTTCCAACAAATACGCTATACGATAGGTCAGCACCCTTGTTTTTCCGGAGCCCGCGCCGGCAATAATGAGCGAAGGCCCCTGGTAATTTACAACCGCATCACGCTGCGCCGGATTTAATGCTTCTAAAAACGAACTCATTAAATCCTTTTATTCATAACGCGACTTGTCGTAAAGATGTACGGGAACTATAATTTGAACGGTTGCCGGGCGGCCTGTGCTGCCTCGTGCAGGCGTCCAATACCCTTCCGATAAGGCCACCACGCGGATAGCTTCTTCCACTTCATCTATTTCCACGTTTTCGCCTATCGTGCCGATGTTTTTAATATTCAACACTTGTCCTTCCCCATTGAGGAGGAAGCTTATTAACACTGTTTTTTGCTTCGTCTCGCCGGGATTTATGTCAATAATGTTGGCGTCAATAAAATCGAAGAAATGGGTGTAGGCCCTGTTGTTAAACAACGGCGGGTCATAGCTTGAACTGACTAATATATCCGAAGCGATTTGCTCCAACGGCGACAACTTGTCGAGTGAAAATACAAACGGATACCAGTAGTGCGTACTCACCGCCCAGTTGTTATACTTCGCCGGTTTCCAGCGCGAAGCGTCGGTCATGCTCAATACGCGCACCACTTCTTTGTCGAGCAACGGATGCACGCTATTTATAATTTGAATGCTGTCAATCTTTCCACGTGCAGTGATTACGAAATCAACCACCACCGTGCCTTCTACTTTATTTTCCTGCGCCACTACCGGATAGCGTTGGTTATTGATTACGAATTGATGAAAATCATTATTTTTTTCACCCAAGAATACGGGCGGCTCATAAACCAGCGTTTCCCCTATTTGCTTTTCGCCGAAATCAAGGCGGGCTATCTTTTTATCATAATCAAACGTAACCACGAGCAGGCATTCCGTATTTATATCTTGTCCGTTTTCCATTCCCGCCGTCCAACCGTTAAGCATGCGCTTAAAATTCATCACGCGATATACTTCATCTTCCAAAATCTTATTGGTGCCGCGGGCTATTACGCCCCACAACTTGTTGTCGCCCCCGACCGTGAAGCGCAACATCACCTTGCCGCCAACACCCGCACGTTTGGCATCGAACGGATAGACCAAATAATGGTTGAACAACTTGATAAATTCCTTAAATTCCTTGTTTTCAAATTTCGGCTCTTCTTTTACGAATTGGAACGGCAAGTTCTTGTAACTTTGCACAATACCGGGACGTAAAGCCGTTTTATCCTTAACGCGGTTAAATTCAAAAACCACCGGCACGGCAAACGGCGTAGACACCCGCGTACCGCTTTTGTAAGCCGGCACCCACTGCGGCGACAAACTTACTACACGTTTCGCTTCAGCATCCAACGCAGGATGATATCCTTTATCTACATGAACGTTTTCTACCACACCGTCGGCGCTCACGTTAAAGCCCACAACGACTGTGCCTTGTATACCTTTCCGGATACATTCATCCGGAAAATTCGCATTTCTGGTTACCCAGTCTTTAAAACCCTCTTCACTTTGACCACGAAAAGTTGCGGCCTCGTCAAGGCCTGCCATAATTTCAATAGGACGGCCTCCTTTACCTATTTTCCTGCGGCGTTGTGCATCTGCATCTGTAATGGCAGCAAGCACTAAGGCCGCACTAAAAAGCCCTAACAATAATTTCCGAGTCATTATATTTCCTTTCATATTTATTATTTCATTGCTAAATTCGGCGCAAGTTAGTAAATTTGCCGCAAAGATACCAAAATTCTAAGAAAAATTTCTCAACAATATGTTATTTTCTATTAAAAAATGGATATTATAGCGGACAAACACATCCCTTTCATAGGTGAATTTCTTCATAAATACGGAAATATCAGCTATATAGAAGGAAAAAACATTACCGCCGCCACGCTGGGCTTTGCCGAAGCGCTATTGGTGCGCACCCGTACAATTTGTGATGCTAAATTATTAGAAAACAGTTGTATAAAATATATCGGCACGCCTACCATCGGCACCGACCATATTGATCTTGATTACTGTCGCCGCCACGGCATAACCGTAGCCAACGCCCCCGGCAGCAATGCGCCGGCGGTAATGCAATATGTGATAACGGCCCTGCTAACCCTCGCCATGAAAAAGAAAGCCAACCTTGCCGCGCTTACTTTGGGAATTATTGGGGTGGGAAATGTAGGAAAACAAGTGGCTGATGCGGCGAAAGCGCTAAATATAAACGTATTGCTTAACGACCCTCCCCGTGAAGCCCGTGAGGGAAGCCGTTCTTTCACGCCTTTAGACGCGCTGCTGCGCCAATCGGACATTGTTACGCTTCACCTGCCCTTGCAAGTCGACACGTACGGATATGCCGGGACTGCTTTTTTCCAAGCCTGCAAAGAAGGGGCATGGCTGCTCAACACCTCGCGAGGCGAAATAATCGACGAAGAGGCATTGATGCAGTATCGCTCCAAATTGGGGGCGCTAGCGATGGATGTGTGGCGGAACGAGCCGCAAATCAGCACAAAGCTGTTGGACATGACAGACATTGCCACCCCGCACATTGCCGGTTACTCGCTGCAAGGCAAGCGGAAGGCGTCGCAAATAATATTGCAGGCCTTTGCGCAATGGTGCAACGACCCCGACCTGGTACCGGAAATTCCTCATCCCGCCTTAACGCCAACGCCGCTCGTCATTCCCGAAGGAAATAGCATGCAGGAGAAACTGTGCGCTGTGGTGCAACAAACTTTTCCAATTTGGGAAACGGATGCACAGCTTCGCCGGCAGCCCGCATATTTTGAAGAAATGAGAAACAGTTATCCCTTGCGCAACGATTTTACCGCCTACACCGTTCCACAAGGCGATTCCGCAGCCGCGACCCTGCAACAACTCGGGTTAAAAGAGTTAAGAACTAAGAGTTAAGAATTAATGCATTTATTAAATCGTAATTTTCTAATTTGTAATTAAAAAAAGCGGCCACCGTTTCGGGCAACCGCCGTAGAGACGCGGCATGCCATGCCTCTACCCCTTTTCACAATCCAACTTATTTATTGTTGTTGTTTTCTAAGATTCATATTTCATACATCATACTTCCTCACAGCCCCCTTTCCCCCGCCTCACGCCGCAACTTTGTGTCCGGCGATTTGGACGGCGGGGAAGTAGG
>JAITQQ010000087.1 GCA_031288855.1 Prevotellaceae bacterium | reverse complement strand
GCCCATCAGGTATCTGATGAAAGATATTTATTGGAACGACCGCTTGTTTGCCATTGTGGGAGCAAGAGGAACAGGTAAAACAACAATGATGTTGCAGTATATAAAATTACATCTCGACGTCAAAAAATCGTTGTATGTAAGTTTAGACGACTTGTTTTTTACGAACAACAGGCTCGTTGATGTTGCCGCGCAATTGTCGCTTCAGGGTATAACATACCTGTTTGTGGATGAAATACACAAATATCCTTATGAAACATGGGCGCAGGAACTCAAAAACATTTATGATGCCTATCCCGACATGCATGTTGTTTTCTCCGGATCTTCTATACTTGAAATTTATAAAGGCAACGCCGACCTTAGCAGAAGAGCCGTACAATATGAATTAAGGGGATTGTCGTTCAGGGAATTTCTGGAATTTGAGAATATCATAACATTAAAGCCTGTTCTCTTGGAGGATATTCTTAAAAATCATATTGCGATAGCTTCCGATATTGTAAAACACATAAATCCCGAAAAGATTATTTCGCTTTTCAACCGATATTTAAAAATAGGGTTTTATCCTTACTACAAAGAAAATCCCGAGAATTATGCACAGCGCGTGGCCAATGTAATCAACACCGTACTGGAAGGCGACTTGCCTTCCATAGAGAAAATAGAATTTATGACTACGCTGAAGGTAAAAAGATTATTAGGTATTATCGCAACATTGGCTCCTTTTACGCCTAACATTTCGGAATTAAGCAAAAATGTAAATACCACAAGAAGTCATCTGCTCAAAAGCATAGATTATCTGGAACGCGCACGAATATTGGGTTTGTTGCGTGCTAAAGATTCAATGGGCAATATGAGTAAGCCCGAGAAAATTTTTTTCGACAATACAAATATTGCTTATGCACTGGGCGGAGCAGAAGCCAATATCGGCAATATCCGTGAAACATTTTTCTTTAACCAGCTAAGGGCTATCGGAAAAGTTACTTCAAGCAATAAAGGCGATTTTGTAGTACAGGGAAAATACACTTTTGAAGTAGGCGGAGCAAAAAAAACCTTCAAACAAATTGCCGATATTCCCGATTCCTACCTGGCGCTTGATAATGTAGAAATAGGCTACGGAAACCGTATCCCTTTGTGGATGTTCGGGCTGTTATATTAAATCCCGGCCAAGCGCTTATAACTGTTATAGCGCCATTGGGCAAATTCCTCAGTGAGCCTGAACAACTCATCCGCTTCCTGCGGGAACGTTTTCATCAACGACGAATAGCGCACCTCGCTCTTTAAGAAGTCCTGGAACTTCGACCAGTCGGGCTCTTTGCTATCGAGGGTGAAGGGATTTTTGCCTTCCTGCTCCAACAGCGGATTGTAGCGGAACATGTGCCAATAGCCACATTCTACAGCCAGCTTCATCTCGCGTTGCGAAGCGCCCATGCCGCCCTTCAAGCCGTGACTGATGCAAGGCGCGTAGGCAATCACCAGCGACGGGCCGTCGTAAGCTTCGGCTTCCTTCAGCACATTGAAGTACTGCGCATGGCTTGCGCCCATGGCCACCTGTGCCACATATACATAGCCATAACTCATGGCCATCATGCCGAGGTCTTTTTTCCGGATACGTTTACCCGACGTGGCGAACTTGGCTACTGCCCCCGCCGGCGTTGACTTTGACGACTGCCCGCCGGTATTCGAATACACTTCGGTGTCCAATACCAACACATTCACATTTTCGCCTGAAGCCAACACGTGGTCTAAGCCGCCGTATCCAATGTCGTAAGCCCAACCGTCGCCGCCGAAAATCCACTGCGAGCGGGCTACTATGTAATCGCGCAGCACGTATATTTCTTTGCAAATTGCGCAGGAACATTTTTCCACCAACGGAATGAGCTTGTCTGCAATCTCGCGCGTTTTCGCAGCATTCTTGCGGTTGCTCAGCCATTCGGCGAACAATGCTTTGAGTTCCGGTGAACAGTCGCTGCACTCCTGCCCTTGTTGCATCAAGCCGGCCAACCTGTCGCGCAGGCGTTCCGTGCCAAGGCGCATACCCAATCCAAATTCCGCATTGTCTTCAAACAGTGAGTTTGCCCATGCCGGGCCGCAACCATTCTTGTTCGTCGTGTAGGGCGATGCAGGGAACGAGCCGCCGTAAATCGACGAACAGCCGGTGGCATTCGCCACCATCATACGGTCGCCAAACAGTTGCGTGATGGTTTTGATGTAAGGCGTTTCGCCGCAACCGGCACACGCGCCCGAGAACTCGAACAGAGGTTGTGCAAACTGGCTGTTTTTCATGTTTGCACGTTTGTCCTGCACCGTATCTTTGTAGCCCACGTGGGTGTGCAAATAATCAAAATGCTTTTGTTCCGCCATCTGCGTATCGAGGGGTTTCATCACTAACGATTTCGTCTTGGCCGGGCATACTTCGGCGCAATTGCCGCAACCGGTGCAATCCAACGCGCTTACTTGTACACGGAAATTGTATGCTTTCAACGGGCCGTTGCCTTTTACTGTGGTTAATCCGCCGGGCACTGCCGCGAGTTCCTCATCGGTTAACAGGAAGGGGCGAATGGCAGCGTGCGGACATACATACGCGCACTGGTTACACTGGATACAATTTTCCGGCACCCACTCCGGCACATTAATCGCAATGCCTCGTTTTTCAAAGGCTGCAGAGCCTGCAGGCATCGTGCCGTCTTCATAATTGGTAAATGCGCTTACCGGAAGGTCGTCGCCGTTTTGTGCATTCGCTGTATCGGCTACGTGCTTCACCCATTCGGGCGCCAAGCGCTCAAACGTGTCGGCTTTGAACTTGGCGCTCAATGTTGCCCACTCGGTGGGCACGTCAACTTTCACAACATCGGTGCCGCTGTCCACCGCAGCATAATTCATTTTCACGATATTTTCACCCTTCTTGCCGT
>JAITQQ010000001.1 GCA_031288855.1 Prevotellaceae bacterium | reverse complement strand
GCTGTGGGAATGGGAAACATTGCCACGCTTCATACTGACGTGTGGTCGGCACTCGCAAATCCGGCGGGATTGGGCATTGCGCCATCCTTCGCCGTAGGTATTCAACACGAGCAGCGGTACTCGATACCCGGCTTGGGCGTTAATGCATTGGCTGCGGTGTTCCCTGTGTGGGGCGGAGGAATTGGCCTCTCGCTTGCCAACATAGGTTTCTCGGAGCAAGGCGAAAGCCGCTTCGGGATTCAATTAGGGCGAAAATTGGGGCGCAACATTGCGGCAGGCGTAAGTTTCCACACCCACCTGCTACGCTTTCCGGCTGAATACCAAAACGCTTACGCACTGAGCGCCGACGCAGGCGTTTATACCACGCCGCTCCCACATTTTTCTATAGGGGTTTATGTGTCAAACCTCAGTTTCTCACACTTCAACAATGAAGCGCGTGACCGGTTGCCGGTAGTTTTCCATTGGGGCTTGGGCTACGAAATAGCGCCGGCTATCACATTATGCGCCGAAGTGGAGAAAGACGTCTATGCGCCGCTACGTGCAAAAACAGGAACGGAATATTATATATTTAAAATACTATATATACGATTAGGTATATTATCGCAACCTTTCGAAATACATTATGGATTAGGATACAGATATCATATTTTTCAGGTTGATTTTGCATTATACCGCCATCCTGTTTTAGGTTTTTCGCCGCAACTTTCCATTAGTATGACACGCCGATGAAAAAATTATTCACCGCCACGCTACTGCTTTTTTTCCTGTTTTTATGTGTTCAAACCCGCGCACAAAGCGGCGATTTGCCCGACGCCGTAAGGCAAATTATTGAAGACATTGCAGCCCGCACCGAAGACGAAGAATCCGACATGGCTGCGCTGTACGAGTTTTACGAATCGTTGCTCGAACACCCGCTAAACCTCAACAGCGCTACTGCCGAAGAATTGTCCGGGTTGCAGCTGCTCACCGATTTTCAAATCCAGAGCCTGCTCGAATACCGCAAAAACTACGGACAATTATACAGCATATATGAATTGCCGCTCATTCACGGTTTCAACGAACAGCTTGCCGCACAACTCACTCCCTTTGTAACGGCAACCGTACCGGATAAAAAAGCGCCGGAGCGCTTTTCAAAATATTTCACCCAAGGGAAACATCAGGTGATGCTGCGCACCGCCCACACGTTAGAAACGCGAAAAGGCTACGAGCAACCGGAAGAAGAAACAAGCCATTACTTGGGCTTTCCATGGAGTTTGTATATGCGGTATCGCTACAAGTATAAAAACAACATCCAATGGGGAATTACGGCAACCAACGGCGCAGGCGAGCCCTTTTTCAGCAGCATCAACCGCTATGGGTTTGATTTTTATTCGGCGCATTTTATGCTTCAAAACGCAGGCGTGATGAAACGGTTGGTAGTGGGCGATTATCAAGTCCAATTCGGGCAGGGGCTGACCGTATGGGGAGGCTTTGCAACCCGGAAATCGGCAGACGCCATGTCGGTGAGAAAACAGGAACGGGGATTTACCGCACACAGCGGAAGCGACGAAAACCGTTTTTTTCGCGGCATAGCCGCCACCATAAGCCATAAACAATGGGATTTTTCCGCTTTTGTGTCGTACAAGTTTATTGATGCAAGCCTCGACAGCCTTGGATTTAAGACGCTGCAAACATCGGGCGCGCACAACACGGCAACAACCGTTGCAAGCAAACACAGCTTGCCGGAATTCGTCACCGGAGGCAATATTTCCCACAAATGGGAACATTTAAAAATCGGATGCACCGGCTTGTGGCACAGCTACGGCGCTGAAAACAACCGCGACCTTAAAAACTATAACCGTTTTGAGTTGGCGGAAAAACAAAATGCCAATATCGGATTGGATTTTTATACTTTTTGGAATAAAATTGCCGCATTCGGCGAAATAGCTTTCAGCAGCAACGGCAAAGCCGCCGGGTTGCTCGGGTTGCTGTTTGACTTGTCGAGTGATTTTCGCGTTTCAACCCTCTACAGGCATTACGACAAGGCCTACCAAGCTGTATATGCCAAAGGTTTTGGCGAGCACAGCAAAACCGCCAACGAACAAGGTTGGTACGCGGGTTTACAGTGGATACCGCATCGCAATTTAACCGTTTCCGCTTTTGCCGATATGTATTCGTTTCCATGGATGAAATACAATGTCGATGCGCCTTCATCGGGATGGGAATACACCCTGAGAGTCGCTTTCCAAGCCACTTCCGAAACACTTTTTTCGTTACAGGCAAAACGAAGTTCGAAAGAAGCAAACAACAGTAATGTCCACAGCGCCACCAAACAAATTGTAAAGATTAACGCCACCACGTTACGCGGCAACATACGCTATGAGCAGCTTCCGGGAGTACGCATGGAAGACCGGCTGGAATTAACATTTATTGACGGCGCAAACAAAGAATCGGGATTACTGTTATTTCATGACGTAAATTACAAACATCCCTCCTGGCCTGTTAAACTTGCCACACGCCTTGCCGTGTTTGACAGCGACAGTTGGGCTTCGCGCTTTTATGCCTACGAAAGCGATGTGCTCTCTGCCTTTTCGGTGCCGGCATACTATTCAAAAGGCGCACGATGGTTTTTAAATATGCAATTCCTTTTTTGGGAACGGATTGACTTGTGGTTTCGTATTGCGCAGACCCACTATTTCGACAAAACAACTATTGGAAGCGGCATAGGCAGCATCGAGGGCAGCCGCCAAACCGATATGAAAATCCAACTGCGGATACGGTTTTAACAATTAAAGCGCTTTGACTTTAATCTTATCGCCCGGATAAATTTTTGATTTTTTGGTCATGCTATTCAGTTGCATCAAGTCGTAATAAGTTATATCATCGTACATTTGCGATATGCTCCACAGCGATTCTCCTTTCCGCACCACATGAATTACCGCATTTGCAGTATTAACTTCCTTTTTCCCTTGATTAGGTTTTGTGGCCGAAGCCGTCACTTTTGCAGGAGCGGCCTGCTTCGTTTTCGTATAAATAACGAGCTTCTGCCCTGTACGAATCATGTTACCCCGTATGCCGTTCCAATACCTGATGTCGTTCGTATTTACCTTGTATTTCACGGCCAATCCGCCTAATGTTTCCCCTTCTTTCACCCGGTAAATTATTTTATTCCGCCCATCGATACCCTGCGGCTGATAACCCCGCGAGGCCACTTGTCTAATAATATTCGGATTGAAATAAACACTGTCTTTATACGTGTATATTTCTTTTTCTTTATCCGCAAATAGGGAGGTGTATTCATACGGAACACGCAATACATAAGGGCGTTCGGTGCCCGGAACAATATCGTGCATATATTGCGGATTATGATTGCGCAATTCATCAATGGGAATACCGACTATTGCCGAAACCTGTTCGAAATGCAGCATTTTATTCACCATAAAAGTATCGACATGCGAAGGCATGTATATTTTTTTCGGTGTTAAATAATGTTCCTTGTAATAAGCCAATACATAATTTGCCGCCACGAAAGCAGGCACATAACCCCGTGTCTCGCGCGGCAGGTAAGGATAAATATCCCAGAAATTGCGCTTGCCGCCTGACCGGCGAATGGCTTTACTGACATTTCCAGACCCGCAATTGTATGCGGCAATAGCTAAACCCCAGTCGCCAAAAATATTATACAAGTCTTTCATGTGGCGGGCGGCGGCATGCGTGGAGGCAATAGGGTCAAAACGTTCATCCACGTACGAATTCATGGTAAGGTTATACATTTTTGCAGTGCCATACATAAACTGCCACATTCCTTTTGCTTTCTTAGGCGAAACAGCACTCGGGATTAGGGCCGACTCAATAACCGCCATTGCCCGCAACTCTAATGGCATATCATATTGGTCCAGTATTTCTTCGACTTGCGGAAAATAAAACTCGGAAAGCCCCAGAATCATTTCCGTTTTCTCTGCAATACGTTGGGTATAATAGATAATCTGGTTGCGCACAAGGTGGTTGTAAGGCAAATCAATAATATGGGGCAATGCTTTCAAGCGGGCGATATACACCGAATCCGGAATTTCAATCTCAGGGAAATTGAGCGGCTTGACGAAATCGAAAGTGTCCTGCAAGGCGCGTTGGAGATACCAAATAGACAACAAGCTGTCAATATTATTGTCCACGCCGATATCCTGCACTTCATCACCATTTACAATAGCCGTTTTTCCGGGAATAGTCACCGTATCCTGTAATACTGCATTGCTCACTTGGGCAGGAAGCAGCACCGGAAACATAAATACACAAATAATAATAACAAAATAATTTTTCATATCTTAAAAAGTTAATCTTAATTTCAATCCAATAGCGGGCTGCATGCCCGACGAAGCAAATACATGGTCATACATAATCGTAGGATGAATATCCATCGACAAGTTATCACTCACGTCAAAATTTTTAAGGTGGGCAAAAACATTCGCATCCACAGCATTCAGCACATAGTAAACAAGTGTCAACAAAACCGCATAATCACGGTCACGGCGAAATTTATCACGGTAATATTTCAAATTGTCGGCTGTCATTCTTCCGCTAAATTCATCTACTGTGTTCGGGTCGTTGTCTGTGGACTTATTGTAAGCCTCCCGAAACCGTTCATATTGCATGGTATTATAATTAATCATATAATAACCGAATGCAAATCCTATATATACAATTGGAATTTTCCAATACTGGCGGTTGTAGGCCTGTCCCAAGCCCGGCAACATAAGCGAAAAAATAGTAGCCCGTTGCGGAAGAAAAGCCGACGATGATTCATAAGACACCAAGCCATCCATCAGCCCCGCCCAATACACCAATCCCGCACCAAGATAAAACAAACGGCGATTCCACAGATACTGCCTGTCGCCTGTGTCCATGTACTTCATGTTGCTGTAATAGCCGCCATACAGCAGGCCGCCCACACTGCCGTAAAGCACGGGCAGTTTCCAATATTGCCGGTTATAGAATTGCGAATATCCCGGAACTACAAGCGACACCGCCCATACCCGCGCAAGCGGCAATGAGTCGCGCCCCAAAAAACCATGCAGGATATTCTTACTGAAAGGCCGTTTTATAGTTGACGTTTGAGGTTGAATATCCGTATGCAATTGGGCTTGCACATTAAAGCTGAAAAGCAGGAACAGTATGAATAGCGGATATTTTTTCACCAAAATTATGTTTGCTGTTCGTTAAATTTTTGCAAAAAATGAGCTACTTCTTCATCCTTGCTGAAATGTATAATAATCTTCCCTTCGCCTTTTTCATTCCGTTTCACATTAACGTTGTTGAAATAGCCTCCTAAAAATTCTACCATCTGGGAATAAATTTCGGGATGTTCCGGCTCTGCAGGCGCTTCTTCGGGCGTTTCGGCTGAAGCCGGCGTATTTTGCTTTTTTACTATTTCTTCTACCTTGCGTACCGAAAGATCTTCATCAATTATTTTCCGTGCAATTTTCAATTGCAGTTTTTCGTCATTTATGCCGAGAAGCGCCCGCGCGTGCCCCATCGACAATTTACCGTCGCGGACAAACACCTGTATTTCTCCCGGCAGCGAAAGCAAACGGAGATAGTTGGCCACTGTAGCGCGTTTTTTTCCTACCTGTTCGCTCAACGTTTCCTGCGTCATGTCCCATTCGTCCACCAAGCGCTTAAAGCTAATGGCTACTTCAATCGGGTTGAGGTCTTCGCGATGAATATTTTCAATCAATGCCAATTTAAGCAATTCCTCATCGCCAACCGCGCGAATATACACCGGCACCGTAGTTAATCCCGCCAACTGTGAAGCGCGAAACCGCCGCTCGCCGGCGATAATTTGGTAATGGCCGCTTTTTATTTCACGCACCGTGATAGGTTGGATAAGCCCCAACGTTTTTATTGATATCGCAAGGTCGTGTAATGATTCCTTATCAAAGTCCGTCCGCGGCTGGTCGGGGTTGGGCTGAATGGCGTCAATGGAAACTTCAAGAACGCCCTCGTGAGGGAGTTCTTCCTGCACTTCCGGGTGCTGTGCCATACGGCCGGAATGAGGGTTTACCATACCTGCATCTCCCATCAATGCGCCAAGTCCACGCCCTAAAGCAGCTTGTTTTTTCATATTCTAAAGATTATGCCTTCACCGGCGGTTTTTCATTTTTCTGCAATACTTCTTTCGCCAAATTCAAATAATTGTTAGCGCCTACCGACGCCGCATCGTAAAGGATTACAGGTTTTCCGTATGAAGGTGATTCACTCAGTTTCACGTTGCGCTGCACGATGGTCTGGAACACCATATCGGGAAAATGGCGGCGCACTTCTTCCACCACCTGATTGGCCAAACGCAAACGGGCGTCATACATGGTAAGCAGAAAGCCCTCAATAGCCAATACAGGATTTAAACGGGTCTGCACAATTTTTACGGTGTTCAACAATTTTCCCAATCCTTCGAGCGCATAATATTCGCATTGCACCGGAATAATTATCGAATGAGCGGCCGTCAAGGCATTCACTGTAATTAAACCCAGAGAAGGCGAACAGTCAATAAAAATATAATCATATCGGTCCAACACCGGCATCAGCGCATTTTTTAGCACCTGCTCACGGTCAGGTAATTGCAACATTTCAATTTCGGCGCCCACCAAGTCGATGTGCGACGGCACGATGTGGAAGCCTTCAATTTCAGTTTTCAGCAACGAGGAAGATATGTCCGACTGCCCAATCAAACATTCGTAAATGGTCGTCCCCTGCATATTGTTGACGTCAAAGCCCATTCCTGATGTTGCATTAGCCTGAGGGTCAGCGTCAATCAGCAGTACCTTTTTTTCAAGCACCGCCAAACTTGCGGCCAGATTAATCGCCGTAGTCGTTTTTCCAACTCCGCCCTTTTGATTGGCAATTACAATGATTTTTCCCATAGCAGTCGTCTTTTAACTAAAAATATAATCTGCAAATTTACAATTTTTTTTTATGCTTCTATAATTTTATTGTATTTTTGTCCTACCCAAACTTATATTATATGAATAAGGTGGTTAAAGACTGTTGGATGGTCATTGTAAATCCCAAGGCCGGTAACGGATACGGATTAAGAGATTGGCCTATCATATCTAACCAAATGAGTAATAAAGGCATAACATTTGCCTGCATGTTCACCGAGCACAAGTATCATGCGGTGGAACTCACGGTAAAAGCCATCAAAGACGGCTACCGGAAGATTGTGGCTGTGGGCGGAGACGGAACTGTGAACGAAATAGTTAACGGCATTTTCATTCAACAGTTTGTACCTACGGTTGACATCTCATTGGCGGTAATTCCCACCGGCACAGGGAACGACTGGATGCGGATGTACGGAATTCCCAAAACTTATTCCGACGCCGTGCAGTCGCTGTTAACCCATTACACCGTTTTACAAGACGTAGGCCTCATCAGTTATTACGAAACGCGGATACCACATCAGCGTTATATGGCAAACGCTGCGGGCATGGGTTTCGACGCCATGGTAAACCGCCGCTTCAACCGCTTGAAAGATGAAGGGAGATGGAGCAAACGCCTTTATATTAAAAGCACGTTAAACGAATTATTTGTTTACCGTTCACGGCATTTTAAGGTAACCGTTGACGGCAAAGTGCTTTTTGATGATGCGGTATTCAGCGCCACGGTGGGCATCGGAAAATATAACGGCGGCGGCATGATTCCCATGCCCAATGCGGTGATTGACGACGGATTGTTTGACATTACGGTGATTAAACGGATTAATATTTTTAATGTGTTGTGGCATTTCCCAAAATTATATAACGGGAAATTATACAACTATTCGAAAGTGGTGGCTGCACAAGGCCGGCATATCGTTATTGAAGTCCATCCCGAAAGCCCCATTGAAATTGACGGCGAAGCCATGGGCTATTCTGCGTTCACGTTCGAGTTGGTGCCTCGTTCCATCAAAGTAGTGGTGGGCAAGGATTTTCAGGTATGACGAATGTTGTAAACGTCATCCTTCCCTGTAATTTTCGCAGGCTGTTATACCAATTTCAGTTGTAATTCCTTCAATTGCGTTTCGTCGATTTTCGAAGGAGCGTCGAGCATCACGTCGCGGCCGGCGTTGTTTTTCGGAAAGGCGATGTAGTCGCGGATGGTTTCCTGCCCGCCGAACAACGCACACCAGCGGTCGAAGCCGAAGGCAATGCCGCCGTGCGGAGGCGCACCATATTTAAAGGCGTTGATGATGAAACCGAACTTGTAATCGGCTTCTTCTTTGGAAAAGCCCAACACTTCAAACATGCGTTGCTGCACTTTCGTATCGTGAATACGAATGGAGCCGCCGCCGATTTCAGTGCCATTGAGCACAAAGTCGTAGGCGTTAGCATTCACTTGCGCCAACAGGCTTTTGTCGTTGGCGTAAAATTTATCCAAATCCTCGGGTTTCGGTGCGGTGAAAGGGTGGTGCATGGCATAGAAGCGTTGCGTTTCCTCGTCCCATTCCAACAGCGGAAAATCATACACCCACAGGGGCGCAAATTCGTCTTTCCGGCGCAATCCCAAGCGGCTTCCCATTTCTATGCGGAGCGCGCCCAGGGCTTCTAATGTTTTTTTGGCGTCGCCGGCGAGTATCAGCACGAGGCCGCCTTCCTTTGCAGGGAAAGCGTCAGCGGCTTTTTGCAGTTCTTCTGAAGTATAAAATTTGTCGATGCTCGACTTGATACCCTCAGCGGTCAGGCGGACATACACGAGCCCCTTTGCGCCGATTTGCGGGCGTTTTACCCA